>JAZTXW010000038.1:0-7009 GCA_045636625.1 Oscillospiraceae bacterium | reverse complement strand
GGAGCAACGGTTCCCATGCCGCCGGTGTTAAGTCCGGTGTCGTTGTCATGGGCGCGTTTGTGGTCCATGGAAGAGATCATCGGAACAACGGTTTTTCCGTCGGTGAAGGAAAGAACGGAAACTTCCGGACCGGTGAGGAATTCTTCGATAACGATGTTATCTCCGCTTTTTCCGAAAACTTTGTCCTCCATCATGGAGCGAACAGCTTCCATTGCGGCTTCACGGGTTTCGGCAATGATTACGCCTTTTCCGAGAGCAAGTCCGTCAGCTTTGATAACGGTGGGGATGGGTGCGGTTTCAAGATATTTAAGAGCGGCTTCCATATCGTTGAATACTTCATATTCAGCGGTGGGGATTCCGTATTTTTTCATAAGGTCTTTGGAAAAAACCTTGCTGCCTTCGATAATTGCGGCGTTGGCTTTCGGTCCGAAGCAGGGGATTCCCGCTGCTTCAAGAGCATCAACCGCGCCGAGAACGAGCGGATCGTCCGGAGCAACAACAGCATAATCCACTTTATGGGAAACAGCGAATTCAACGATAGCGTCAATATCTTTTGCGCCGATAGCTACGCATTCGGCATCGGCGGCGATGCCGCCGTTGCCGGGAAGAGCATAGATTTTGGAAACTTCGCTGTTTTCCTTGATTTTTTTAATTATTGCATCTCCGCGGCGGCCGGCGCCACCTACTAAAACTTCCATAATAAAAGCCTCCGTTAACGGATTATAAAGAAATTAATGATGGAAAAGGCGCATTCCGGTGAATGCCATTACCATGTCGTATTTGTTGCAGCAATCGATAACTGCGTCGTCACGGATGGAGCCGCCGGGTTCAGCGATATATTTTACGCCGCTGCGTTTTGCTCTTTCGATGTTGTCGCTGAAGGGGAAGAATGCGTCGGAACCAAGAGCAACGCCTTCGCGGGTTGCAAGGAATGCTTTTGCTTCTTCGTCGGTAAGAGGAGCGGGCTGTTCGGTGAAATATTTCTGCCAGTTGCCGTCTGCGCAAACGTCTTCTTCGTTTTTGTTGATATAACCGTCGATAACGTTGTCGCGGTCGGGACGTCCGAGTTCCGGTTTGAAGGGAAGGTTAAGAACTTTTTCGTGCTGGCGGAGGAACCAGGTATCTGCTTTGGTACCTGCAAGTCTGGTGCAGTGGATTCTGGACTGCTGACCTGCGCCTACGCCGATTGCCTGTCCGTCAACAGCATAGCAAACGGAGTTGGACTGGGTGTATTTAAGGGTGATAAGAGCAACGATGAGATCGCGGACTGCGCTTTCGGGCATATCTTTGTTTTCGGTTACGATGTTTTTAAGAAGGTCAGCATCGATTTTGAAATTGTTTCTGCCCTGTTCGAAAGTGATTCCGAAAACATGTTTATGTTCGATAACTTCAGGAACGTAATCGGGATCGATTTTTACGATATTGTATCCGCCTTTGCGTTTGGATTTGAGGATTTCAAGAGCTTCGGGTTCATAACCGGGAGCGATAACGCCGTCGGAAACCTCGCGTTTGATCATAAGAGCGGTTTTAACGTCGCAAACGTCGGAAAGAGCAACCCAGTCGCCGAAGGAGCACATTCTGTCGGTGCCGCGTGCTCTTGCATAAGCGCATGCAAGGGGGGATTCATCAAGACCTTCGATATCGTCAACAAAGCAGGCTTTTTTGAGATCATCGGAAAGAGGAATACCAACTGCTGCGGAAGTGGGGCTTACGTGTTTGAAAGAAGTTACTGCCGGAAGGCCAAGAGCTTCTTTGAGTTCTTTAACAAGCTGCCAGCTGTTGAAAGCATCAAGAAAGTTGATAAAACCGGGGCGGCCGTTAAGAATTTCAATAGGAAGATCTTCGCCGTTATCCATGAAAATTTTGGAAGGTTTCTGGTTGGGGTTGCAACCATATTTAAGTTCAAATTCTTTCATCGTTCGGGTGCTCCTTTATATCATTTATTTTTATTGTTAAGTCTGTTCTCTGCTTCGCCGGTTGCAAGGTCAACATAGCGGACATAGAGGGAGATCTTGTTGTCTTCGTTAAGTGCGTTCCAAAGGGATTCGGTGAATTCGTCGATGCAGTTCGGAACAGCAACTCTTTCGGGTTCACCCTGGAAAGTGGGGATGGGGTTTCCGTCACAGACATAGGTGTGGATGAAATGGCCAAGACCGGGAAGTGCGGGATAATCGAAGGTATAACGGTTGCAGGCGGTTCCTTCAGCATCGGCACTCTTGAGAATGCTCATCTGATAGGTGAAATCGCCGTTTGCGAAAGTTGCCATACCGCTGATTCTGGGGGTAAGGTTCGGAGCATCGGGTTCAAATTCGCGGGTTGCAAGAGAACCGCTGAAAGTTCCGCCGCATTTAATACCATTATAAATGGTGTCGGTCTGGTCGCCGTTGGTTACGATAAGTTTGTTTTCATATTCGCGAAGAGCGGCATAGATGATAAGGCTGGGGTCTTCGACTTTGGAAGCGTCGAAAGGTTCGGTGAAAAGAGCGTCGTCGCGTTCAACAAAAACGCGGTTGCGGCTGTTTGCGCTTCTGCCCATGATGAAATAGGCAACAGCGGCTTTTTTTGCGTCGGCGGGTTTGCCGATTACAATTCCGCGGCCAACATAGGCGTTGTCTTTGATAAGTTCGGCAATGTCATTGATTTTATAAATGTCCATAATCTTTTTCCTCTCTTTTTATGTTTATTCCGAAATTATTTTGGCACAAACTTTTTCTACCGAAAGGGGAAGGATTTTCCATTCGGCAAGGCGCATTACGCGCTTCTGAAGGGTTTCAGGGGTATCGTTTTCGCGTATCGCAACAGCTTTCTGCATAATGATTTCGCCGCCGTCGGGGATTTCATTTACAAAATGTACTGTTGCGCCGGTAACTTTAACGCCGTATGCAAGGGCTGCTTCGTGAACATGAAGACCGTAAAAACCTTTTCCGCAGAAGGAAGGGATAAGAGCGGGATGCACGTTGATTATGCGTTTGGGATAATCTTTTGTGAAATTTTCGCTCAGGATCGCCATGAATCCGGCAAGGACGATGATCTCGATTCCGTTTTCGGTAAGAAGATCCTTGATTTTCTGTTCAAAAGCTTCGGCGGAGCCGAGTTCCTTTTTAAGAACGGTTGCGGTTTTGATACCTGCTTTTGCGGCACGTTCAAGAGCATAGGCTCCGGCGTTGTTTGCGATAACAAGTTCAATTTTTCCGCTTTTGATGATGCCGCTTTGCTGGGCATCGATAAGAGCCTGGAGATTGGTTCCGCCGCCGGAAACAAGAACGGCGATTTTTACCGGATTTTCACGCATTTTTCGGTTCCCCTTTTCCAAGAATATTGAGAATGGGCATTGCCATTCCGCCGACGGAGTTTCCGGCGATGACAACCGCAAGATAAATTATGGATTCCATATTCACCATGCCGGAAGCTCCGAAATAGAACATATTAGCGATGGAATGTTCAAATCCGCTGAGGATAAAAACAGGTACGCAGAAAAAGATTCCCGCAAGGGTTCCTTTTTCGCGATAGGTGCTTACTGCCATATACATAAGAACTCCGCAGAAGAAAGCGCGGACAAAAGTCTGGAGAGCTTCCTGCGAAAGTTTTGCTTCGCAAATGCCGATGGCCGCTTCATGAAGAGCGGGGTTTGCAAAGCTGACGGCATAGCCGAGAAGAATGGTCGAAACAATGTTTCCAAGAAGTCCGCAAAGAAGGATTTTAACAGCTTCTTTGCTGTGGTTTTCCGGAAGATATCCGACTTTTCCGGTGAAAAGGGAATATCCTTTAAGGCAGATGGAAAGAAGCGCAACGGAAAAAAGAATTGCGCCGATATATCTGTTTTCACAGGCAAGAAACACGCTTCCGCCGATGGCGATCATAATTCCGGCTTTGATACCGTCGATAACAAGTTTCAGCATATGGTGATTTTCTCCTCAGATTCTTCGATACTTCCGATGATGTAGGCGTCTTCGCCGTTTTCTTTGAGCACGGAAAGAGCGGTTTCTGCGTCTTCTGCGGAAACAACGATGCTCATGCCGACGCCCATGTTGAAGGTGTTGAACATGTCGTGCTCAGAAATTCCGCCGCGCTCCATAAGAAGTTCAAAAATAGGAAGAACTCTGACTGCGCTGCGTTCAATTCTTGCACCAAGACCGTCGGGAATGGATCTCGGGATGTTTTCATAGAAACCGCCGCCGGTGATATGGGTGATTCCTTGTACCTTAACTTTTTCAAGAAGGGCAAGAACGGATTTTACATAAATTCTGGTGGGGGTAAGAAGGGTTTCGCCAATGGATTTTCCGCCGAGTTTTTCTTCCGGAACAGTGATGTCGGTGTTTTCAACGTCGAATACTTTTCTTACAAGAGAGAAGCCGTTGGAATGAACGCCGCTGGAAGGAAGAGCGATCACAACGTCGCCGGGTTTCATGGTTTTGTTGTCGATGATGTTTTTCTTGTCAACAGCGCCGGTGGAATAACCCGCAAGGTCATATTCCTCTGCGGGATAGAAACCGGGCATTTCCGCGGTTTCACCGCCGATAAGTGCACAGCCGGACTGTACGCAGCCTTCTGCAACGCCTTTTACGATATCCGCGATTCTTTCCGGAACGTTTTTGCCGCAGGCAATGTAGTCAAGGAAGAAAAGCGGTTTTGCGCCTACGCAAATAATGTCGTTCACGCACATTGCAACACAGTCGATACCGACGGTGTCGTGTTTGTTGAGGAGGAATGCAAGTTTGAGTTTGGTGCCGACGCCGTCGGTTCCGGAAACAAGAACGGGTCTTTCCATTCCGGTGATATCAAGTTCAAAAAGTCCGCCGAAACCGCCGACGTCGGAGCAAACTCCGGAAGTCTTGGTTCTTCCGATGTGCTGTTTCATAAGTTCAACAGCTTTGTAGCCTGCGGTGATATCAACACCGGCTGCTGCATAGCTGTCAGATCTGGAATTGGTATTCATATCAAATTATTCCTTTCCGTTCCAACAATAAGTACAAAGTTTGCAGCGGGGAAGGCCGATGGCCTTTATGATTCCTTCAATGGACTGGAAATCGAGGGACGCGAAATGAAGTTTTTCGCAGATTGCCTTGCGCAGTTCTTTGCCGCGTTCGGTTGCGCTGTCGCTGTATTCTTCAATATGATTGAAGCCCTCGTCGCCTTCAAGTTCCATAATGGTGCGTCTTGCGATAAGTTCCATATCGCTTGTCGCTCTGGAGAAATTGAGATATTTGCATCCATACATAATGGGGGGACAAGCCGAACGCATATGTACGGATTTTGCGCCGTTGCTGTAAAGAAAATCAACGGTTTCACGAAGCTGGGTTCCGCGGACAATGGAATCGTCAACAAAAAGAAGATCTTTTCCGCGGATAAGTTCATCAACGGGCATCTGTTTCATCTTTGCAACTTTTGCGCGTTCGCTTTGTTTTGTGGACATAAAACTTCTGGACCAGGTGGGGGTATATTTGATAAACGGACGGGCAAAAGGAATTTTGCTTTCGTTCGCATATCCGATAGCGTGGGGAGTGCCGGAATCCGGAACGCCGCCGACATAGTCGATGTGTCCGCGAACGTTGTTTTCCTCGTCTTTCTGTGCAAGGATGCTTCCGTTGCGGTAACGCATTGCCTCAACGTTTATTCCTTCGTAAGCGGAAGTGGAATATCCGTAATAGGTCCAGAGGAAAGCGCAGATGCGCATTTCTTCGCCGGGTTCGGCAAGCTGGGTAAGTTCCTCGGAAGAAAATTCAACAATTTCGCCGGGGCCGAGTTCCTTTACAATTTCATAACCGAGTTTTTTTGCGGCAAAGGATTCAAAAGTCACGCAATATCCGTTCTCGTCCTTTCCGATGATAACCGGAAGGCGGCCGAGCTTATCCCTTGCGGCGATGATGTTGCCGCCGTCTTTAAGGATAAGGATGCAGGCGCTGCCGTCGATAACTTCCTGAGCAAATTTAATGCCGTCGGTAAAATTATCTTTAAGGCTGATAAGTCCGGCAAGAAGTTCGACGGAGTTTACTTTTCCGCCGGTCATTGCGTTGAAAAAGCCGCTTTTGTGGGAAAGATATTTTTCAATAAGTTCATCGGCGTTGTTGATGATTCCGATGAAGCAGATTGCGAATGCGCCCAATCCGGAACGGATAAGAAGGGGCTGGGGTTCCATGGAGCTTATGCATCCGATGGCAGAATTGCCTTTCATTTCGTCAAAAATGTTTTCAAAACGGGTTCTGAAAGGCGAGTTTTCAATATTGTGGATCTGTCGCTGAAGGCCGGTTTCATTATCGAAAGCAGCCATTCCGCCTCGGCGTGTGCCGAGGTGGGAATGGTAGTCTGTTCCGAAGAAAACATCGACCATACAGTCGCTTTTAGAGGCTACGCCAAAAAATCCGCCCATATTTTCTCCTTTGTTTTACTTCGTTTTAAGAATAAATTATGCGAAGAAAAGTTCGGAAAGGGTCATGGGGTCGATATATTTTCCGTCTTTATAAACACGCATATTGCCGGAAGCGATTTCGTCGATAAGCATTACTTTGCCTTCTGCATCGTAACCGAATTCGAATTTGATATCATAAAGAACAAGGCCTTTTTCTTTAAGGTCGTCTGCAACGATCTGGGTGATATCCTGGGTCATTTTTTTGATATCGTCATACTGTTCGTCGCTCATTACGCCAAGAGCTACGAGAGCGTCTTTGGTTACAAGCGGATCGCCTTTTTCGTCGTTTTTGAAAGTGGTTTCAACGTATGCGGGAAGATCTGCACCGTCTTCAATATAATCGCCGTAGCGGCGGATGAAGGAGCCTACTGCTTTGTGGCGGCAGATAACTTCAAGTCCGTGACCGAAAGCTTTTGCGGGAAGAACTTCCATGGTGGTGTTTTCAAGGTCTGCGGAAACATAGTGGGTTTTGATTCCTGCTGCGTTTACTTTTTCGAAGAAATAGATGGACATACGAAGGTTAACGTCGCCTACGCCTTCGATGGTAAGACCTACGGAGTTTTCGCCCGGATCAAAAACGCCGTCTTTGCCGGTGCAGTCATC
>JAZTXW010000037.1:0-9908 GCA_045636625.1 Oscillospiraceae bacterium | reverse complement strand
GGGATGATTTCGATAAATTCCGCAGAACTATCGATTCGGTGCTCGAACTTGACCCGGAAAACATAACTTTACACACTCTTACGGTGAAACGAAGTGCAAATCTTGTGAACGATGCTCAGAAAATGCTCAGCAGAACCGTTGATGAAATGAATGAGCACGCGTTCAGGTGTTTTGATGATGCGGGATATTACCCTTACTATCTTTACCGCCAGAAGGGAACGGTTGAAGCCCTTGAAAACACCGGTTTCTGCAAACCGGGAAAAGAGGGAATCTATAATGTTTTCATAATGGATGAGACCCATTCCATTCTTGCAACCGGCGCCGGCGGCGTTACAAAAATGAAAGACCCCCACGGACCGAAAATCGAACGCATATTTAACTTTAAATTCCCGTATGAATATGTTGACAGATTTGACCTTATGAACGAAAGAAAAGAACAGGTGAAAGATTTTTATGAACGCTATCCTCTCTGATGCCTTTGATATTGAAAGCATAAACAAAGGCATTGATTCCGATTTTTCGGGAATGATTTTCAAAACGGAAGCGGAAATTGAAAGGAAAGTTGAAGAAACCGCAAAAGCAATTCTGGAAAAGGGCGAAAAGCTTAAAATTGTGCTTGTTTCCGGTCGTTCCGCTTCGGGAAAAACAACGTTTACAAGAAAGGTATGCGAAAAACTTTCGGAAATGGGAAGGGAAGCAAGGCATATAGCTCTTGACGATTTTCTTCTCGGGTTCGGATATATGCCGGTTAACGAAGACGGAACTTTTGATATGGAGAGCATAGAGGGGCTTGATACTTCTCTTGCAAACGAAGCTTTCAGGCTTTTGCTTACAGAGGGGAAGGCGGATTTTCCGACATTCGATTTTCCGAATCAGCGCAGAGGTGAAAAATGGAACAGAGTTGAAATCGGCGAAAAAGGACTTATCATGATTGAAGGCATACATTCGCTTAACCCGCTTCTTACGGAAAATCTTCCGGAGGAGGGGATACTCAGGGTGTTCATTGAACCGAAAACCGGATACCGGAAAAACGGAAAAGAAGTTTTTTCTGCCGAAGAAGTCCGTCTTATGAGAAGAGCCACAAGGGATGAACTTTTCCGGGGTTGGAGCGCGGAAAAAACTTTTGCCCAATGGAAAAGCGTTCTTGCCGGAGAGAAAATTTATATTGAGCCTTACATAGATTCCGCGGAGATAAATATCAACACTTCGATGGATTTTGAACCGGCGGTTTTTGTGGAAATACTTTCAAAAATGCTTTCGGAAATCTCCGAGGATTCTCCGTTTTTTGTAACGGCAAAGGCTCTTTCGGAAAAACTTATGCTGTTTAAAGAAATCAGTCCCGATTTTTTGCCGAAAGATTCGATTCTTCGGGAGTTTGTCGGTTGATTTTTACATATTAGAGGTATATAATTAAAAAGGAAAATTTTGCAGAAAAGGGGAAAGATAGAAATGTCTGAATTTGATGATTTCATCAGAGGTATTGGCTCTGATATAAAAATTGCCGCAGAAAAGGTTGGCAAAAAAGCGGAGAAAACATTTGAAATTTCCAAACGCCAGGCAGAAAAAATGAGAATAAAAGGCCACATCCAGGCTCTTTATCAGCAGCTTGGCGAACTTACCTATGGCGGACAGAAAAACGAAGAGGATGTTTCCGAAGAAACAAACGCAATTGTTGCAAAACTTGATGAAGCTTTTGCAAGAATCGAAGAACTTTTCGAGGAAATAAATGAAATCAAAAACGGCACCTTTGTCGAGGAAGAAGAAATGGACTGGGACGAAGAATATGCCGAGGAATATGACGTTGACGTTGAAGAGATCATAGAAGAAGCAAAAGTTTTTGAAGAAGAACCCTCTTCCGAAGAAGCTGCCGAACCCGTTAAAGCACAGGAATTCGATATCAACATAGACTGATGACCGAAAAACGGAGGAAGAACAAATGACATATAACCAGATAAAAGGTTCTGCTGAATATATCCTTGCACAGACAAGGGTACGTCCGAAAATCGCAGTTATCCTCGGAAGCGGACTTAACCCCATTTCCGCAGAAATTGAAAATGCGACCAGAATCCCTTATAAAAATATTCCGCGCTGGAATTCCACCACAAACCCCGATCATGAAGGCGTTCTTATAATCGGAACTCTTGATAAAATCCCGGTTGCGGTAATGAGCGGAAGACTTCATCAGTATGAAGGCAATTCCATGAAAGAATGCGCATACCCCGTTGCGGTTTTTAAAGCCATGGGAATTGAAAAAATCATCATCACCAATGCCGCAGGCGGAATCAACACCGATTATAGAAACGGTGATTTTGTGCTTATTTCCGACCATATTAAATTCTTTAACGAAGGACCCCTTACCGGCGAAGATGCTTCCGTTCTCGGCGGAAACCGTTTCTTCGATATGAGCGATACTTATACCGAATATCTCCGCAACCGTGTTGCGGGAGCTTTTGAAGCGGAAAACGGAAGAAAACTTCACCAGGGCGTTTATGCATATATGCCCGGTCCGCAGTTTGAAACTCCGGCGGAAATCAGAATGCTCCGCACTCTCGGTGCAGACGTTGTCGGTATGAGCACCGTTCCGGAAGCAATTATGGCTGCTGCCTGCAACATTAAAGTTCTTGGAATTTCCGTTGTTTCGAATATGGCTGCCGGAGTTGAAAACAAAAAACTTTCCGGTTCCGACGTTAACGAAACCTGCGCTTCCATAAAAGAAGATTTCAAAGCGCTTATCCATACCGCGGTAAAAGTTCTGGAGGAGGAAAAATAAAATGCTGTTCAAAGACATAACATATATCGACGAGAATTTTAATACCGTTGAGCACGCTTATATCGGCACAAAAAACGGTGTTATCGATTATATCTCCACCGAAAAACCGGATTGGGGTTATGGCGAAGTTTATGACGGCCAGGGAAAAGTTCTTATCCCGGGTTTTGTAAACAACCATTGCCATGCGGCGATGGGTCTTATGCGCGGTTACGGCGAAGGACTTCCGCTTCAGAAATGGCTTGAAGAAAAAATCTTCCCTTTTGAATCCAAATGGGACGAAAACAGCATTTATTGGGCAGGACTTCTTGGCATGGCGGAAATGATTGCCTGCGGAACAACTTCTTTCTCCGATATGTATTTTTACGATGCTGTTGCGGAAAAAGTTGTCCGTGAATCCGGAATCAAATGCAACTTTGACAATCCGCCCATCTGTTTTGACGGAACCCCTCTTAAAAAACAGAAATATTTCCCGCCGGTTGACGAGATGGTAAAAAAATTCGGCCACAGCAAAGGCCGCTTTATTGAAGAATTCGGTCTTCATGCTGAATATACTTCCACCGAGCCCCTTGTAAAAGAAGTTGCGGCTTATGCAAAGGAAAACGGCGTACGTCTTCACATCCATATGGACGAAACCAAACTTGAGCACGAAAACTGCAAAAAGAACCGCGGAACAACCACTGCAAAATATTTTGAATCCTGCGGAATTTTTGAAAATAACGTAAACCTTGCTCATTGCGTTTGGGTAGAGGATGAGGATATTGCAATTCTTGCAAAATATCCCAACGTTTCCGTAACCCATTGCCCTTCCAGCAACATGAAACTCGGTTCCGGATTCGCTCCCATCAAGAAGATGCTTGATGCGGGAATCAACGTTTGCCTTGGTACCGATGGTGCTTCCAGCAACAACAACCTCAACATTTTTGAGGAAATGCATCTTGCCGCAATGATCTGCCGCGGAATTACCGGCGACGCAGACAATGTTTCCGCAAAAGATCTTTTCAAAATGGCAACCGTTAACGGCGCAAAATCTCAGGGAAGACTTGATACCGGTGTTATCAAAAAAGGCAACAAAGCAGACCTTGTTGTTCTTGATTTCAATAAACCGCATCTTGTTCCCTGCTATGATGTTATCACCAACATCGTATTCTCCGCGCAGTCCAGCGACGTTGTTCTTACCATGGTCGACGGCGACGTTCTTTACCGTGACGGAAAATATAAAACCATCGACATCAATAAAGTTTTCGACAAAATCAGCTACTATCTTCCCAAAATTCTTGAGCAGCTTTGATTTCTGTAATTTATCCGACGATTTTTGCTGTGACCGGAAAGAGTTCTTTCCGGTCACTGTTTTGACTTTATGATGAAAGGGGAACAGCTTTTGAGTTCCAAAAAACAGAATTTTCTGCAGGGCGCGCTGATCCTCAGCCTTGCGGCAATAATTGTAAAAGTAATCGGTGCTGTTTATAAAATCCCGCTGATGAATATAATCGGCGGCGAAGGTTTTGGCTATTATAACACGGCATATACTATTTTTACGCCTCTTTATACCATCGCAACGGCCGGAATCCCGGTTGCGGTTGCAAGAATGGTTTCCGAATGCGTAACCCTTGGAAGATACAGAGACGTAAGAAGGATTTTCCAGATATCCATGACTTGTTTCCTTGTTACGGGTACAGCGGGAAGCCTTATTATGCTTTTCGGAAGCAGATTTCTTGCGGGAACGGTTTGCGGAAACCCTGGAGCTTTTCTTCCGGTAATAATCCTTTCGCCGGCGGTTTTCTTCCTTTGTATGACAAGCGCATACCGCGGATATTATCAGGGACTGCGCAATATGTATCCAACGGCGGTTTCTCAGGTTATTGAGGCGGTTGTAAAAGTTGCGGCGGGTCTTGCTCTTACTATTCTTGTCACAAATCTTGGAATTTCAGGATATGCTGAAACAGGAAAATTTCTTGGGATCGACCTTGGAATTTCCGTTGAAGGACTTTCGGAAGCTTCTGCAATCGCTCCGGTTGCTGCGTCCGCGGCCATTGCGGGTGTAATGATTTCCACAATGGTGGGCATGATATATCTGATGGTTCATTATCACCTTAAAGGTGACGGAATCACCCAACCGGAACTTTACGATGCTCCGGAAGCGACCGCAAAGAAAAAACTTCTTAAAACCCTTGTGACTATTTCCGTTCCGGTTTGTCTTGCAACTCTTTCCACCAACATCACAAACCTTATTGACCTTGTTTCACTGATGAACAGAATGGAATATGCGATTCGTCTTGACCATTTCACCATTCTTGAAATGTATAAAGGTCTTTTGCCGGAAGGACTTGAGCTTGAGGGAATCCCCAACTATCTTTACGGGGTTTATTCCGGTATGCCGGTAACGCTTTTCAATCTTGTTCCGACCATTGCGATGACTTTCGGAACCGCGGCTTTGCCGAACGTTGCGGCAGCATGGACTTCGCATAACCGCCACAGAATAAAAAAATCCATAGATACGGTTTTGCGCCTTACAACTCTTATTGCGGTACCTGCGGGAATCGGACTTTCCGTAATGAGCCACGAGGTCCTTTCGCTTCTTTATCCTTTAAGAATGAATGAAGTTGAAATTGCATCTCCTCTTCTCCAGGTAATGGGAATCACCGTAATATTTGTATGCACCTGCGCTTCCTGCCACAGCATTCTTCAGGGAATAGGCAAGGAAAGACTTCCGCTTATCTTTATGCTTATCGGTGCAGCGGTAAAGCTTGCGGTGAACTATATTTTTGTTGCGATCCCGAGCCTTAATATCCAGGCTGCGCCCTACGGTTCGCTTGTTTGCTATATTATAATAATGATAATAGATATAATAGCAATAAACCGTTACGCCCAGATAAAGATAAACCTTTATGCAACCTTTATTCTTCCGGTTGCCTGCGGTTTGCTTTGCGGAGCGGGCGCAAAGGTTTCCTATTATGTATTTGATATTGTCTTTTCCGAAAGACTTTCCACCGTTGCATCCATCGGCGTTGCGGTGGTAATTTACGGAATTGCGATACTTTTGACAAAAGGTATTACAAAAAAAGACTTTTTAATGATTCCAAAAGGTGAAAAAATCGCTAAAGTACTTGAAAAAATCCATTTATTGAGATAAAATAGGGGGTAGCCGCGCCGTGAGCAGTGATTTTGTTAAAAAAGAAAGGTATTCCATTGAAGACCTTACAGAGATCATGTCGCTTTTGAGAAGCGAGAACGGCTGCCCTTGGGACAGAGAACAAACACATGAATCCATCCGTAAAAATTTCATAGAGGAAACCTATGAAGCGGTGGAGGCCATCGACTGCAAGGACCCGGAGATGCTTCTGGAAGAACTTGGCGACGTGCTTTTACAGGTTGTGTTCCACACCCAGATTGAAAAGGAAAAGGGCAATTTCGATTTTGGCGATGTATGCGACGAGATTTGCAAAAAGCTTATTGTACGCCATCCCCATATTTTTGGAGATGAGCGCATAGGCGAGGCAGATGCGGTTGCAAACCGTTGGGACGAAATTAAAAAAGAAACCAAAGGACAAAAAACCGGAAGCGAAACTCTTCGCGCTGTTCCGAAACAGCTTCCTGCGCTTATGAGATGCGCGAAGCTTCAGCAGCGTGCGGAAAAATCCGGCGGATACCGTTTTGATACCGCGTGGACCCTCAGAAAGCTTGATGAAGAAATTTCGGAGCTGCGTGAGGCTATCGTTTCCAATAATGCTATTCGCTGCGGAGAAGAAATAGGGGATATCCTTTTCTCTGCGGTTTATGCAGCGAGAACTTTGGATCTTGAACCGGAAGAATGTCTTACTGCTTCTTCCGAGAAATTTATAAGGCGCTTTGCCGCCGCGGAAAACATTGCAGCGGAGGAAGGAAAGGAAATTTCTGAAATCCGGGGCGAAGAACTTTCCGCACTTTGGCTGAAAGCCAAAGACAAAACAAAAAAACGCGGATGATCCCGCAGGACAGTTACAAAACGGAGGAATATTAAAATGACTAAATCTGATCTTATTGCAGCAGTTGCAACCAAACTTGGAACTTCCAAAAAAGACGGCGAAAAAACCGTTACCGCAGTTCTTGACGCTATCACCGAAGCTCTTGCAAACGGCGAAGCAGTACAGCTTGTTGGTTTTGGCACTTTCGAAGTAAAAGAACGCGCTTCCAGAAAAGGCATCAACCCCAGAACCAAAGAAGAAATCGAAATCCAGGCTTCCAAACTTCCTTCTTTCAAAGCAGGCAAAGCTCTTAAAGAAGCAGTTAAATAATTTGATTTTTGCTTAAAAAGTTCCCCTGCCGGAAGGCAGGGGATTTTTGATAATTTGCGCCCTTGTTAAAAGGGAGGATTATAAGGAGATATATTTTATGCGTCTTGATAAATATTTAAAGGTTACAAGACTTATTAAACGCCGCACCATTGCAAACGAAGCCTGTGACGCGGGAAGAGTTCTTGTTAACGGAAAAGTTGCAAGGGCATCGTACGAAGTTAAAGAAGACGACGTTATTGAGATTCAGCTTGGACAGAAACCGCTTAAAGTACAGGTCATTTCAATCGTTGAATCCACCAGAAAAGAGGACGCCGCACAGAATTACAGGGTTGTGGAATAAAAAACGCCTCTTCGGGTGATTATTACAAAAGTTACAAAATTGTAACTTTTGTAATTAAATTTCAATATTTTTGTAAAAAAGATGTTGACAATTGGTTTTTGGTATGTTATATTATGGTCGTGATAAATGTTACAAATTGGTTAAAATGTTTGTAACCGAATTCATAACTCTCCGATGGGTTAATAAACCGGGCATTTATCACCGTATACGATTGGACGGGTCAGTTTGGAGAGACGACCCTTCTGATAATTGCTCAAAACAAAAATTTTTAGGAGGAAACTAAACATGAAAAAAGCTCTTGCTCTTGTTCTTGCTCTTGTTCTTGCTCTCAGCATGGCTGTTTCCGCTTTCGCAGTAGAACTCCTTCCGCTCTACAATGCAGAAGCTCCTGCAGCTGACGGCAAAACCGTTATCACTGTTGTTGATGCTGTCGAAGACAGATACGTAATCTACGTAGACCTCGCTGGCACCTACTACATCGCTCTTGACGACCAGCCTTACACCGACGTTGTTGTAACCGCTAACGGCTGCGTTGATGCTAAACTCGTTGACTACGATCCTGAAAAAATGGTTATCGTTGACAAAGACGGCAACGACATCGTAACCTGGGCTGTAACCTACAAAGGCGAAGTTCTCTACGATTTCTGCACCTATGAAACCGCTATCGAAAAAGCAGAAGCTCTCAACGATTGCGAAAAAGTTACCTACTATGGTATCACCTGCACCACCAACGTTAACGTAATCGAAATCAAAGTTGCTGACAACTTCTCCGCTCACTACGAAGAAGGCACCATCAAAATTGATGCTAAACTCGCAGGCAAAGCTGTTGCTAACACCCTTTCTGTTATCAACGACGTAACCATCTTCGAATACGAAATGGTTAAATGGGCTGCAGAAGACAACGCAGAAGGCGCTTGCCTCCAGCTTGGTTCTTTCGGTTATTCCGACTACTTCACCGCTGAAAACGGCTACGGCTGGGAATACGATGAAGACGATCTCCGCAGACATCCCTTCGCACTCGTAGTATCCACCACTGCTTTCCGTGCAATCGAAGGTAAAGACCTCTGCCTCGACGTTCTCACTTTCAAAGTTGGCGATTTCGCTATGGACGTTCATGTAGAACTTAAAGACATCGTTGCTGGCCAGAAAGGTGTAAACTTCTTCTGCGACGCAGACCTCGACTGGAACGACAAAAACGCTGACGGTCACTTCAACAGAAACGAAACCATCAACTCTGTATCCTTCGGATTCAAAGGCGATCAGGTTGTTAAAGGCGCATACGAAATCGTTGTAGATCTTCCTATCGACTACTACGAACTCCGCGAACTCTTCGGCCTCAAAGTTGAAGAAGATGACATCATCACCTACTATGTAATCGACGAAAATGGCAAAGTTGTTTGCGAAAAAACCGTTGACTACATGACTCTCGACCTCACCGAGAACGTAGCAGTAACCGTTAAAGGCGAAAACGACACCCTTGGTTACTACACCCTCTGCCTCGAAGTTCCTGCAGTTGAAGAATCCGTAGAAGAAAACCCCAACACTGGTGCTGAATCCGTTGTTGGCGTAGTTGCTGCTCTCGCAGTAGTTTCTGTTGCTACCGCTGCTGCTGTTTCCCTCAAAAAATAATTTTTGACTGAAATAGTTGAACTTTTAAGCTAACTTACAAAAATCCCCGGAACTCTCCATCCGGGGATTTTTTTTATACAATTTTAGCAGTTGGAGAAGATAAGTCCCAAAAAAGAAATCCGTATTTTCCTGAAGGAGAAATACGGATCGGAGTAAACAGTGATACGCGGAGGTTTGGAAGATTTCCATTCCTCCGTATTTTTTATAAAGCGAAAGCCGGTCTGATGATGGCAAGGGATGATGGCGGGACTTCATGCGGACTGCATTTTGCGGGAAAAAGGTGCAGCTGAATGCATCCGGAAGATATCACGCCGCTTGTATAAAAGGCGGTTAAAAAAGGTGTATTCAAGGCGCCGGGATGCCGGTCGTATTATTATATATTATACTATATTATATATAGAAATCGCTTTCAGGGAAAAGCCCGGGAATGCAGAGAAGAATCAGAAGAAAAAACACGGAGACTAAAAAGTACTTTATACATTATTATATATAAATACAGAAAATTGGAATCGTTTCCAATTTTGCAAAATAATTCGTCCGCAGAGCCGGGTGTTTCCTTGAAAATTTGCTTTAACACGATAAAACGAATTAGCAAAATATAGTTATTTCGCAGATTTTTGACTTGATTTTTTGGTTAAAATGCTGTAAAATGTATTTGAAACACCCGGCAGAGTGTACCTTTGAGGCTTTTGTGAAAATGAACGAAAAAAACTTCAAAAAATCTTGAAAAATAACGAAAAAAAGCTTGACTTTTAGGTTGACATATTATATAATATGTCTTGCGTGACTGCAACAAGGCGGATGCTATGCAAGCATATCACTTGTGAGGCGTCCGCACGATATGCGATGAAGCGGGAGGTTGCTGTCTGTCTGACAGGTAATTTCCGCAGAGTATGTC
>JAZTXW010000036.1:0-3391 GCA_045636625.1 Oscillospiraceae bacterium | reverse complement strand
CGGCTCGGTGCGCAACTCCAAGGCCATCTTCAGCGCGCTCTGTTCGTTTCCCTTTCAGCAACCGGGAAATCTCTGTGGCCGCATCCTGCGCTTACTCTTCTCTTCATTGTCTTTAAATATATTTGGCTTAATGAGTGCATTATATACCCCTTTTTGACGAATGTCAACACTTTTTTTAAAATATTTTTTAACGCTTTAATATCCTGAAACAACCTTCATTACAAGCACAGTTATATCGTCGGAATGGCCGTCGTTTCTCCGGTCGGAAGCTGTTTTCGCAATTCCGGAAGCGATTTCACCAGCCGTTTTTTCCGAAAGACTCCGAAGTTCCGAAGAAATCCATTCGCTTCCGCCGGCTGTGACCCCATCGGTTATCATAAGAACAATGTCACCTTCCCCAAGAAGAATACTGCTCTGCTCATATTCTGCGGCACCGAGTATCCCCGCAGGAAGAGAAATATTTTCTATTCTGGATACTTTTCCTTTTTTCATTACAAAAGAAACTTCCGCACCGGCTTTGTAAAAACAGGCCGCACCGGTATAAAGATTCATTGAAAAGGCATCAACCGTTGCAAAAGATTCCTCTTCCGATTTAAGAAGAAGGGCGGAGTTTACAAGTTTTATTGCCGGACCAAAACGAAAACCCGCTTTCACCATTCTTGCAACAAGCCCGGCTGTCATCATGGAATCAAGCGCGGCGCGTTCGCCGCTTCCCATTCCGTCGCTCAAAACCATATGAGCGCAGCCATACTGATCCGTAAAAAACTCGGCGCAGTCGCCGCAGAATTTTTCGCCTTCGGCATTTATTGAGGCCGTTCCGAATTCCGGTTTTACAAGAGGTTTTTCACAGAAAAAAAGACGCCTTGCGTTTTCGGTATCTCTTTTAACCGGTTTTGACATATCGCATCCGCAGATATCTGAAATTTCTTCGGTTATAAGCGCAAGATCCGCCTTCTTAAGCCGTTCCTTGGTTCCGGAAACTTCCACGTTAAGGCATCCGTCAACGGTATAATAACAGGTGCAGGCGAAAAGCGGTATATCGCGGTTTTCAAAAGCACACCTTACCCCGGAAGAAAGTTTTTTATCAACGCTTTTTACCGAGGCAGCCTCCGCCGCTATATCCCTTAAAAGGAGCGCCGCACCCTCGAATTGGTCCGTTACAACTTCCCTGACTTTTTTGAGTTTTCTTTCTGCGGAATTTCTTTCTGCCGCCGCTTTATGAAGTTCTTTTATATCCTCATAAATTTCTTCTGCCCGAAGGCAGTTTTCCGAAAATCCGGCATCAAAAAAATCATTTTTCCCGGTTTTTGCGGCGGTTCCCATATTCAGAAAAGCTTTTGCCGTCGCCGCATAGCGGTTTTTCCAGCATTCGGGATTCTTCGGACAAAGGCGGCAATTTCTCTGTGCCGCCTCGTTGAGCACGGTGCTCATATTTTCCGTATTCTCTCTTATGACAGAAGCCGAGACCCGTTTTGTCGCGGTCGCTATGTCAAAAAGTCCGTCCGCGGCTCTTCCCATTTTTGAAAGGATCAGCTCCTTAACCGTTTCAGCACTTGCGGAATTTTCATTTCTGAGCACCGCAGAAGAAATGAATTTCCCGATTTTCCGAGGAATGAGCATAAATACCGCCGCCGCTATCAGCGATTCATAAACCGGCATATAATCCGGATATTCTCCGCCGGAAAGAAGGCACACAACCGTTCTTGCCGCAGCAAAAGCCCCCGCAACAAATATCTTCCCGAACGGAGAAAACACCCCGCCCATAAGTCCTCCAAGGGCATATCCGGCTATATTTGCGCCAAGTGTTCCCGCAGTGAGCGAAACCGCCGTTCCGGAGGCTATTCCTGCAACGGAACCGCCGCTTTCACCGGCAAAAAGCGCCGCAATAAGTATGACAACCCCTGTAAGAACTCCGCCAAGACTTATTTTTCCCAATGTGATTCCGGAAAAAGATGCCGCAATCAGAACCGCCGTCATTATAACGCAGGCTCTGTCGCCTCCTGAAATTATGCCAACCGGTTTTCCGTGCTCAAAAACGTTTTCTGTCCTGCTGAAAAAATATGCCGCCGCAGAGGCAAGCACCGTTTCCGCAAATGCAAGAGCGCTTCCGTAACCGGAAATCACCGTTGCCGCCGCA
This sequence comes from Oscillospiraceae bacterium, assembly GCA_045636625.1. Classification (GTDB taxonomy): domain Bacteria; phylum Bacillota; class Clostridia; order Oscillospirales; family Ruminococcaceae; genus UMGS1668. The sequence continues at coordinate 1,254 of JAZTXW010000036.1, read as the reverse complement.
TATCCGAAGGACGCAAAAGCGGTTGCGCCTCCGGCAACCGCAACCGCAACTCTGTCTCCATCCGCAAATCTTTCAAAAACAAGCTTCGCTCCAAAGGCAATGAGCACGGAGGCTATATATCTTATGGTATTCTCCGGACTGTCGGAAAGAATATATCCCATAATCGCCCCGAAAGCCGCCGGCAATGCGCAGCTTTTCTTTGATGCTGCAACCGCCGCAGCACCGAAAGGCGCTGTTTTCCCGAAAAGAAAGGTTCCGGATACCGCAAATGAAAATATTATCCATACAGCGATGCTCAGCAGATCCGGTGCCGCAGTTTTGAGCACCGGATTAAATTTACCGGGCATTTTTTTAGTTTTAACTTCCGTCATTTTATTTAAAAGCTCCTTTGTGTTTTTATGTTGTCACTATAACGCAAAGAAGCGGAAAAATATGTCAAAAAAGGCGCCCCAAAGGGCGCCTTATCAGCATTTTTCGGTTTTATTTCCGGTTCTGGATTCAACAAAAATCAAAAATTCCTCCGGATTTCCGAAAACCATATCCGTTTTTCTTAATACCATTATTTTTGCTCCGTCAATAACAACGAAGATGCTTCTGTTTTCTATAACGCTTTCAAGATTCTGATATTCCATGAGCGGCGCACCGTTTTCAAAAATTCCCTCTTCATTGAAAACAACCGTATCCTCCGGTTTTACCGAAGAATTTATTGCGCGAATAAGTTTTTTTGCTTTTTTCTCATATCTTTCCGCGCTTGTTTTTCTCGGAATAACCGCGGAAATTCCGAAAACAATTGCAAAGGCGCCGACAACAAGCGGAACAAAAAGTTCATCCGGTTTAACAAGACCCGGAATAAAAAGGAAAATTCCAACGGCAATACAGATTATTCCGTTTATTTTGCGGAAAATTTTTCGTCTTTTAAGAGCCGGTCCGGAAAGATTTTTCGCGTTCAGCGCATCTGTTTTTTTCCAAAGTCCCGGAAGCTTTTTTCTTGAAAAAAGTTCCGCGCGTTTTGCAATGGCTTCGGAAACCTGGTACGAAAGGTCCTCGGTCAATTTTTCCGGTTTAAAGATAAATTCCATTTTTCGGCACCTCCTTTTTCTTTATCTTACCATCTTGAAAAAGCGGTTGCAATATTCTGCCGGAAATCTTAATAAAAGTTTAAGATTTTCATTATACTTGTTTTATTTTATATATTATGTTATACTAAAATGTAATTTTATAATTATCATGGATAATTATGTATTTTTTCATCTC
>JAZTXW010000035.1:0-12683 GCA_045636625.1 Oscillospiraceae bacterium | reverse complement strand
CAAGATAGAAGGGGTTAACAATAACGCCGTTTTCGCTGCGTTTTACTTTGTCAACTTCCTCTGCCTGTTTTTCAATGGGCATGTTTTTGTGAATAACACCGATACCGCCTTCTCTTGCAATGGCGATTGCCATTTTAGCTTCGGTAACAGTGTCCATTGCTGCGGTCATGATAGGTGCGTTAAGCACGATATCTCTTGCAAGAACGGTTTTGGTGCAGCAGTCTTTCGGGAGTACGTCGGATTTTGCAGGAATAAGAAGTACATCGTCGAAAGTAAGTCCTTCGTAAAGGAATTTTTCATTGGTGTTCGGGTTTACCATGTTTGCGCTCTCCTCCTGAATATTTTAATTTGTTATATTGTTCACGTGTAAATTTTAACTATTCTAACACCTTTACACGGGAATTTCAAGCCTTTTTTTCGTTTTTTTAAAAAACTTTTGACGTTTTTTGTTTTGACTATGTTAACCGAAAAATATAACCCTCTTTTGTCTGTTTTGCATAAGGATTATATGGAAATATTTTCCAGGTATCTTACCTCCTCGGATGAGGATTATCCCTCCCCGGTCAGCTTCGCTGACAGCCTCTCCTCTGAGGGACTTATTACTTTTATCAAAAAAGAGCGCCGTAAAGGCGCTCTTTCCCCATTATCTGATTTCGTCGATTCCCATGTATTTGCGGAGTGCTTCCGGAATGGTTACGCTGCCGTCTTCGTTCTGATAGTTTTCAAGAATAGCAGCGGTGGTTCTGCCGATTGCAACGCCGGAACCGTTAAGGGTGTGTGCAAAAACAGGTTTGCCGTCTTTGTCTTTGCATTTGATGTTTGCTCTGCGTGCCTGGAAATCCTCGAAGTTGGAGCAGGAAGAAATTTCGACGTATCTTCCGTAGGAAGGCATCCATACTTCGATATCATAAGTTTTTGCGGAGCTGAAGGTAAGGTCGCCGGTGGTAAGAACTACAACACGGTAAGGAAGACCAAGTCCCTGAAGAACTTTTTCTGCTTCGCCGGTAAGTTCTTCAAGTTCCTCATAGGATTTTTCGGGATCCGCAAATTTAACAAGCTCAACTTTGTTGAACTGGTGCTGACGGATAAGACCGCGGGTGTCGCGTCCTGCGGAACCTGCTTCTGCGCGGAAGCAAGCGGAATATGCGCAGTATTTGATCGGAAGGCTTGCTTTATCAAGGATTTCGCCTCTGTGGAAGTTGGTTACCGGAACTTCTGCAGTAGGAATGAGGTAAAGATCTTCGCGCTCGAGTTTATACATATCTTCAGCGAATTTAGGAAGCTGGCCGGTGCCGGTCATGGAAGCTTTGTTTGCCATGAAGGGCGGGAAAATCTCGGTGTAGCCGTTTGCGGTATGGGTATCGAGGAAATAGTTCATAATTGCGCGCTCAAGTCTTGCGCCAAGATCCTTATAGAAATGGAATCTTGCGCCGGTAACTTTTCCTGCTCTTTCCGGATCAAGGACGTTAAGGTCCTGACCGATATCCCAATGTGCTTTGGGTTCAAAGTCAAATTTTCTGGGTTCGCCCCAACGGCGAAGCTCAACGTTTTCGGTGTCGTCTTTTCCGTAAGGAACAGCTTCGTTCGGGATGTTCGGAATTCTGAGGATAAGTTCAAGCTGGCGGTCTTCAAGTTTAGCAAGTTCTTCGCCGCATTTTTTGCTTTCCTCCGCAATTTCTTTCATCTGAGCCATAAGCTCGGTGGTATCCTCACCGTTCTTTTTCATAACAGGGATCTGTTTGCTTGCGCGGTTCTGCTGTGCTTTAAGGTCGTCGGTTTTTGCGTTGAGTTTGCGGCGCTGTGCGTCGATATCAACAAGTTCGTCAACAACCTCGTCCATGGGTTTAAATCTTCTGCGGCAAGCCTCTTTAACAAGCTCCGCGTTTTCTCTTACAAATCTAATATCAAGCATCGGTTTTTCTCCTTATCTTTACATTTTCTTTTTAAGGATTCGCTCGCAAAAATCCGCAAGTTCCTCTTTTGTATAGAACGGAAGCTCGATCGTTCCGCCTTTTTCGTTTTCGGTGATTTTAAAAGGTCTGCCAAGTTCTTCGGTCATTGCAACCTGCATTTCCCTGTAGAATTTGTCCTTCGGGAAGGAATCTTTTTTCTTTCCCGCCTTTTCTTTCGGTTCTTTTCCGATTTTTGCCGCCATTTTTTCCGCTTCTCTTACGGAAAGTTCGCCGGAAACAATCGCTTTCGCAAGTTCAACCCTTTTTTCTTCCGGTGCGGAAAGAATTGCCTTTGCGTGTCCTGCGGAAAGTTTTCCGCTTGAAACAAGGGGAAGGATCTCCTCCGGAAGGTTAAGGATTCGAAGGGTGTTTGCAACGGCGGGTCTGGATTTTCCCACAGCAGCCGAAAGCTGTTCCTGGGTCATTCCGTATTTATCCATAAGTCTGCGGTAACCTTCCGCGGTCTCAACCGCGTTAAGGTCCTCCCTCTGGAGGTTTTCAATAAGCGCGACCTGGTCGGTTTCCTCGTCGGAAAGTTCGCGGATAAGCGCCGGAACTTCGGAAAGTCCCGCAATTCTTGCCGCTCTCCATCTTCTTTCGCCCGCAACTATCTGGTACATGCCGTTTTTCATCGGTCTTACCAGAAGGGGCTGCAAAACTCCGTGGGCGGCAATGGAATCCGCAAGTTCGTTCAGCGCTTCATCATCAAATTCTTTTCTCGGCTGGGATAAGTTCGGCTCAATTTCCGAAAGCCTTACGGTACTTATTCCGGAATCTTCCGAAAAAATATCGTTCTGTTCGGCATAAAGCGATTCAAGTCCCCTGCCAAGTCCTCTGGATTTTGCCAAAAATCATCCCTCCGTTCTGCTGTTAGCAATAATCTCGTCCGCAAGAGCAAGATAGCTCTGGCTTCCTTTGGATGCGAAATCATAATAAATTACCGGTTCGCCAAAGGAAGGTGCCTCGGAAAGGCGGACGTTCCTCGGAATAACGGTTTTAAAAACCTTCTGAGGGAAGTATTTTTTAACTTCCTCAACAACCTGCATCGTAAGGTTAAGTCTTGCGTCATACATGGTCAGCAAAACGCCTTCCATATCGATATAGCTGTTATAAAGTCTTTTAACGGTTCTTACCGTTGCCATAAGCTGTGAAAGACCTTCAAGAGCATAAAATTCGCACTGGATCGGAACAAGAATACTTGTGCAGGCCGCAAGCGCATTCAAAGTAAGAAGTCCGAGCGAAGGCGGACAGTCGATGCAGATGTAGTCGTAATCCTGCCAGATCTGTGCCAGAGCGTTTTTAAGGCGAAGCGCCCTGTTTTCCATATCAACAAGTTCAATTTCCGCCGCGGCAAGATCAATGCTTGAAGGAATAATATCAAGGTTTTTATATTTTGTTCTTATAACCGCTTCTTTTGCGCCGCAGGTTCCAAGAACAACGTCATAAACGGAATGCTTGACTTCCCTCTTGTTGATTCCAAGTCCGGAAGTTGCGTTTCCCTGGGGGTCAGAATCCACAAGCAAAACTCTTCCCCTTGTTCTGTATGCAAGCGCCGCAGAAAGGTTCACCGCAGTGGTGGTTTTTCCAACGCCGCCTTTTTGGTTTGCAAATGCTATAATTTTGCCCATTCTTTCCTCCGCTTATTATTATTACCTTTTTATTATAATAGAGAGCGGAGCATTTTTCAATGCAGTTTTGCAAAATTATAAAATTTCTTCCGATCTTTCAAATGTTCCACGTGGAACAAAGCCTGCGAAACGCGTCCTTCGTATGGGGAAGCGGATAAATTCTGTAAGCGTTTTCTAAAAATGTTCCACGTGGAACAAAACCTGCGAAGCGCGTCCTGTGGACGATGAAGCGAGCAGGGTTTGGCGCCGCGGTCAAAACATTCGAGGCGATATGCCGAAGAATATTTTGGGCACAGCAAGAATGGTATCTTCCGCCTTGAAGTGGGTAAAAACACAAAAAGCCGCCTTCCGGCGGCTTTTTGTGTTCTTTCAGGGGAATGTGTCTTTGATGAAGCCTGGCGCGGCTTCTTTTTATATAACTGTCGGTGCGGATGCGAAGCACACCGGAGCAGCACAAAAATATTAACCGGCGGAACCTTCCGCCTTTTTAAAAGCCTTTGCCTTCGGAACGGCAACGGTATAGATTATGTTCTCCTCGTTTTCGGAAACCGTGCTGACCGCTCCAAGTCCCGCGGAATTCATGACCTCCACCGCGTGCTCAAAGGTGTTTATAAAAAGCCTGAGGTCTTTTACAAAATACCTCGGTTTCTTTTTCTTCGGTTTTTCCTCTTCCAAAAGCTTGTCTATAAATCTTTCCGTTTCCGGAACATTAAGCTGCTTTGCGGCAATAAACTTTGCCGCCGCTTCCCTTCCCTTTTCGCTCCCGATCCTAAGCAGCTCCCTTGCATGCCTTTCAGTAAGATTGTTTTCGGTTATAATTTTTCTTGTTTCCGACCCGAGCTTAAGGATCCTTAATTTATTGGAAAGGGTCGAAGGTGCAAGGCCGATTCGCCTTGCGGCTTCCTCTCTCGGAACGTTCCATGCGGAAATAAGTTTAAAAAACGCCTCCGCTTCCTCAAAAGGTCCAAGGTCGCTTCTTTGAAGGTTTTCAATAAGCGCCCAGACCGCCGAATCCTCATCGCCGATATCATAAACGATAGCTTCAATTTTCTGCCTTCCGATAAGTTTACAAGCCCGAAGCCTGCGTTCACCGGCGATGAGTTCAAATCCGCTCCTGATACGGCGGACCGAAATCGGCTGGATAAGCCCGTTTTCCCGGATGCTTTCGCCAAGAACAGAAAGTTCTCCCTCATCAAAAACCTTTCTTGGCTGCGCCGGGTTCGGAACAATATCCGAAATGGCGATGTTCATAACCAGTCCCTGCTTTTTAAGAATCTCAAACATGCTCATCGCCTCCGGATTTATATTACCATATATTTCCATATTTTTCCACATAAACAAATCGCAGTAAATCCCTTTATAACATTTATAAAAACAAGCCTCGACAAAACAAAAATCGAACCTTGAAAAACCAAATCGAAATCCCTTTCTTTTTGCGAAAAATTTTTGCATAATCCTGTTAAGGCTCCCTTGTGTAAAGGGCGCTGTCACGGCAAAGCCGTGACTGAGGGATTGTAACCCTGTCCAATTTATTAAATAACTTATCGTTTTTCGATAAATTTTTATTGACTTTCGGAAATTTCAGTGCTATATATAAGGTATAAGTTAAAAAAGGAGGTTTCCCACCATGACACAGAAAAATCTTTCAGCATGGCTTAAAGCGGTTATAATCGGAACAGGAATCTTCGGTCTGATCGTTTTCGGCGGACTTATCCCCGCCTATGGCTCAAGTTTTGCTTCAATGAATCCGGAACTTGCTTATTGCTATTGGCCCTGGCTTGTTTTTCTCTGGCTTTGCTCCGTTCCGTGCTTCGCCTCTCTTTTCTTCGGCTGGAAAATCGCCGAAAATATCGGCGCGGATAATTCCTTCAGCTCTGATAACGCAAAAAAGCTCAAAATAATCTCCGCCCTTGCCGCGGGAGATTCCGCTTTCTTCTTCATCGGAAACTGGGCGCTGGTCTTTATGGATATGAGCCACCCGGGCGTTGCAATAATCTTCGCTCCTCTGGTTGTTTTTGTGGGCGCTGCAATTTCCGTTGTCTGCGCCGCCCTTTCACACCTTGTTTATAAATCCGCGGTCATGAAAACCGAAAACGATCTCACAATCTGAAAGGGGTGCGTGCTCATGGGAATCGAAGTAAATCTCGACGTCATGCTCGCAAAGCGAAAAATGAGCATGACCGAACTTTCTGAAAAAGTCGGAATTACAATGGCCAATCTTTCGATTTTAAAAACCGGAAAAGCAAAGGCAGTCCGCTTTTCAACCCTCGAGGCAATCTGCGAAGTTCTCGATTGCCAGCCGGGCGACATTCTGTCATACCGCCCCGATTATCCAAAAACGGGTAAAGCGGACGGAGAGGTTCTTTCTCAAGAGGAGGAATAATAATGCAGTTCATAATCGGAACGATCGCAATAATCCTTTCCTTTATCTTTGCCTGCTTTTCCGCCCTTTTCGGCTTTCTTTTCCCGAATACCGAAATTTATGATATCCGAAAGAATCTCGATATGAATATAAAACCATATCAGGTCGAATTTCACGAAGATACAAAAGGTTGGTTCGGCGACGGCGAAAAAATAATAATCTTTCGCCCGACAGAAAAGCAAAGCGAAAAAATCGAATCCGAATGGAAAAAAACTCCCGTTGATTCCGAAATTGCCTCTTTAATTTTTCCTGAAAACGGTTATAATGATAATAAAGTCGAACTTCGGAAAAATATCCCGAATACGGAAGGTTTCTGGTTATATAAAAACCGAAGCAATTTTGTAAGCGGATATTCCAATAATTTTTCCTTCGCCTTTTTCGACGGCGAAAAAGTCTTTTATTACGAACTCGATACCTGAAGGAGGTTTTTGAAAAATGTTAACCTGGCTCACAATGCTCATCCAGAAAATCGAAGGAAGCAACCTTGTTTTAATAATCGTTGCCGCAATGTGGCTTCTCTATCTCGGTTTCTTCTTTGTTGTAAAAGCAAACCGCGGAAAACAAAAACTCAAAACCGCTCTTATTGCCGGCGCGGTTGCAACCCTTATCTGCGATATAATCTGGTGGTTCAAATTTTTCGATAACTTCCAATATATCAACCAGGGTATTCAGAGCATAATGTGGTTCTGCCTTCTTCCCGTTCTGCTGTTCTTCCTTGTAATGATCCTCAGCTATATCAACGCAAGCCGTTATGAATTCGATAAAAAGAAACGCGAAAAAGAAGCGGCAAAACAGAAAAAGAAAGAAAAACGCCGCAAAAAATTCGAAGCTGAAAACAAAGAAAACTAAAAAAACAAAAAAAGCACCTGCAAACGCAGGTGCTTTTCTTTATTATTTAAGCGGCTTTTCCTTATGTAAATACCTACTCGGAGGAGGGATAATCTTCTAAAAACATGCTCCGCTTTACCTGTTAATCCCTCATCCACCCTTTTCCTTCGAAAAACGGTCCTCCTTCCCCTCCGGGAAGTTTTTTTATTTCAGCGGCTTTTCGCTTATTTTAACTCTCTGTCTCGGATATTTTGCCGGGGTCGCGTTTTTCTTTTCGATAAACACAACCGATCTTCCGCCTGCGGGGATCTCATAGATCTCCGGTTCCCTGACTTCTCCGCCAAGGATCTTTGCCGCGGCTTTCGCTCCGTCAAGTTCCTCCGCAACTTCCGCGGTTTTCATCGGCGCAAAAACTCCGCCGACTTTAACAAGCGGAATGCAGTATTCGGAAAGCACCGCAAGATTTGCGACCGCCCTTGCGGTAACAACGTCAAAACTCTCCCTGAGTTTTTTGTCGTGGCCGGCGTCTTCCGCTCTTGCGTGAACAAGTTCCGCCTTGACCCCGATTTCGTTAAGAACAGCCTCAAGGAAGTTGAGTCTTTTCTGAAGAGAATCTATAAGAACAAGTTTAATGTCCGGTCTTGCAATTTTGAGCACAACTCCCGGAAAACCTGCTCCGGTACCAACGTCCGCAACCCTTGCCCCAACCGGGATATTTGCCCTTTTAAGATATGCAAGGCAATCGAGAAAATGCTTGACTGCAATTCCTTCCGGGTCGGTAATGGCGGTAAGGTTCATTTTTTCGTTCCATTCAACAAGAAGCCCGGCATAGCGCTCAAGCTGAGCATACTGTTCCTCAGAAAGAGGTTCCGCGTGCTCGGGTATATATTTTTTAAGAATCTCTGTTACCATTTTTACCTCACTTCTGGATGTAAATAAGCAGAACGGAAACGTCCGCCGGCGAAACGCCGGAAATTCTGCTTGCCTGTCCGATATTCATAGGTCTTACACGGTTAAGTTTTTCAATAGCCTCAAGACGAAGACCGTGGATGGATTTGTAATCAATGTCATCCGGAATCTTCTTTTCCTCAAGGCGGTGCATCTGTTCAACCTGCGCAAGCTGCTTTTTGATGTAACCCTCATATTTGATCTCGATCTCAACCTGTTCGATAACGTCTTCCGGAAGTTCCGGACGGTTTGTATCGAAAGGCGCAAGGTCAGCGTATGTGATCTGGGGTCTTTTGAGCAGTTCGGAAACCTTCGTACCCTCGTTGAGAGGCGCCGTTCCCTTTTCGATGAGCATTGCGTCAAGTTCCTCGCTCATTCTTATGGAAGCGGTTTTGACTCTTTCAAGTTCCTCGTCGCGAAGACGGCGTTTTTCAAGAAAATCCGCCCATCTTTCGTCGGAAATAAGACCGACTTCCCTTCCAAGGGGGGTAAGGCGCATATCCGCGTTGTCCTGTCTGAGCACAAGGCGGTATTCGCTTCGGCTTGTCATCATGCGGTAAGGGTCAAGAACACCCTTTGTGCAAAGGTCGTCGATAAGCGTTCCGATATAGGAATTGCTTCTTTCGAGCACGATCTCCTCTTTTCCAAGAACTCTTCTTGCGGCGTTGATTCCCGCAAGAAGTCCCTGAGCAGCCGCTTCCTCATAACCGGAAGTTCCGTTGAACTGTCCCGCGCCGAAAAGACCGCGTACCTGCATGAATTCAAGGGTCGGTTTAAGATCAAGGCTGTCGCAGCAGTCATATTCGATTGCGTAGGCGTTGCGCATGATGCTGACGTGCTCAAGTCCTTTTATTGAACGGTAGATAGCAACCTGAACGTCCTCCGGAAGGGAGCTTGAAAGTCCGGAAAGATACATCTCCTCCGTATCAAGTCCCATAGGTTCAACAAAGAACTGGTGGCGGATCTTATCCGGAAAGCGCATTACCTTATCCTCAATGCTCGGGCAGTATCTCGGGCCGATTCCTTCGATTTTTCCGGAATAAAGGGGCGAACGGTCGATGTTCTGTCGGATAACCTCGTGGGTATCCTCGTTTGTATAACCTATCCAGCAGTCAACTTTGTTTTCAAGTTCGCCTTTCGTTTCAAAGCTGAAGGGAACAATATGCTCGTCCCCGTGCTGAATTTCAAGTTTATCGTAATCAATGCTGTTTCTGAGCACACGTGCGGGAGTTCCGGTTTTGAAACGGCGGAGTTTTATGCCGAGTTTTTCAAGAGAATCGGAAAGAGGCTTTGCAGGGCTGCTCGCGTCCGGACCGCTTTCCCATTTTCTGTCGCCGACGTATATAATTCCTTTAAGATAGGTGCCGGTGCAGATGATTACGTTCGAAACTTCATAAAAAGCTCCGAGATGAGTCGTAACGCCGAGCACACCGCCTTTTCCGTCCGGGCGGATTTCAACGATCTCCGCCTGTTTGATGTCAAGGTTCTCCTGGTGTTCAAGAGTCTTTTTCATCAGAAGGTGGTAATATGCTCTGTCCTCCTGTGCGCGAAGGGAATGTACCGCCGGACCTTTTCCAAGGTTGAGCATGCGGCTCTGGATCATCATTTTATCCGCCGCCTTACCCATTTCTCCGCCAAGAGCGTCTATTTCGCGAACAAGGTGTCCCTTTGCCGTTCCTCCAATGGAAGGGTTGCAGGGCATATTCGCAATTTTATCCAGATTAAGTGTAAAGATGCAGGTCTTTACACCAAGCCTTGCCGCTGCAAGAGCGGCCTCAACACCTGCGTGTCCCGCACCGATTACCGCAACGTCATATTTTCCTGCAAAATATTCTTCCATTTTTTTACCTCCAATTAAGCCTCCCTTGTGCAAAGGGAGGTGGCATTTGTGTAAACAAATGACGGAAGGATTGTTTAAACCACAACCCCTCAGTCAGCTTCGCTGACAGCTCCCCTTACACAGGGGAGCCTTAATTATTATTTTCCAACGCAGAATCTTTCGAAAACTTTTTCGATAACGGCGTCGCTGGCTTTTTCGCCGGTGAGTTCATAAAGCGCATCAAGAGAAGTTTCGATGCAGATTCCCACAGCGTCAAGAGTCATTCCGAAAGCAACAGCCTCCAGCGCCTCGTCAATGGCTTTTTTTGCTCTGCGGACACAGTCAAGCTGACGCTCGTTCGCCATAACCGGTTCCGCCGGGTCAAGGTCCGCTGTTTTGAGCACCTTTGCAAGTGCATTGCGGAATTCTTCTTCCCCGTCGCCTTTTCTTGCGGAAATTGTAACAACGTTTTCAAAACCCGCTTTAACCGCCTCGACGTCCGCCTGAAGTTCAAGGTCGGATTTATTTATTACAGCAACCGCCGGTCTGCCTTTAAGTTTTTCAATAAGCTCAAAGTCCGTTTCATCAAAAGGCCTGCTGGAATCAAAAACCGCAATTACAACGTCACAGCGGTCAATTTCCGTGTTCGCCATATCAACTCCGATGCGTTCAACAGCGTCATCCGTATCACGAAGTCCCGCAGTATCAAGAAGACGGATCGGAATATCGCCCACGAGCACCGATTCTTCAACAACGTCCCTTGTTGTTCCGGCAATCTCGGTGACAATGCTTCTGTCCCTTCCGGAAATAAGGTTCATAAGGGTCGATTTTCCGACATTGGGCTTTCCTGCAATAACGGTGGTGGCGCCTTCGCGGATTATTTTTCCCGCGTCATAGGTTTCCATAAGTCGTTTGAGCACCGTTTTTGTTTCAACGAGCACCGTTTCAAGGTGTTCGTCCGAAAGTTCCTCAACGTCCTCTTCGGGATAGTCGCTCCATGCGGCAAGATGGGTTTCAAGTTCGGTAAGGCTTTCTGTAACGGAGCGTATCTTGCGGTAAAGCGCGCCGTCCCTTACAACAAGTGCGGCTTTTCCCGCGCTTGCGGATTTTGCGGAGATAAGATCCATAACCGCTTCCGCCTGGGTAAGAGTCATTTTTCCGTTGAGCAAAGCTCTTTTTGTAAATTCTCCGGGTCCCGCAAGTCCTGCTCCGCAATCAAGGGCCGCTCTGAGCACTCTTTTAAGAAGCGCCGGACTTCCGTGACATGAAAATTCAACGGTGTTTTCTCCGGTGTAGCTTTTCGGCGCAATAAAAACCGTTGCAACCGCTTCGTCAATGTCCCCTTCAGAATCAAAAACTCTTCCATAGGCGCAGGAATATCCGGTAAGAGAAGAAAGTTCCTTTCCTCCCTTAAAAGGGCGGAACATTTTTTCCCCGACGGAAATTGCGTCCTCTCCGGAAATTCGGATAACACCAAGTCCGGAAGAGGAAAGGGGCGTTGAAATTGCGGCAATAGTGCTCATAAAGTTTTCCTCCTTTATAAAGGCTTCTTTGTGTAAAAGAAGCTCCCGACAAATTCGGGCGAGGGATTATAACCCTGTTCTATGAATAACGGGCGGATCATATCCGCCCCTACTTTTAAATAGAAGACTATTTATCTATTATATATTATAAAAAGAGCCGGCACTAAAATCAAGTGCCGGCAAAACTTTTTTTATTCAGCCTTCTCCTTGAGGAGAAGGTGTCTGCAAAGCAGACGGATGAGGTGTTATATTTTTTAAGATATCTTTGCAAACATTTTCAAAATCATTATTAATTTGAAAATTTGTATAGCGCAAAACTTTTATTCCCTCTGAACTAAGTTTAAAATCTCTGTTCATATCTTTTTTTCTGTTTTCTTTGCAATAATGTTGCGAACCATCAAGTTCAATAACAAGTTTAAAACTCGGAATATAAAAATCAACTATATAATCAAAAATAACCTTTTGCCGATGAACAGTCACATCAAGCTTTTTCAAAAAATCATACCAAAGGTGTTTTTCTTCCTGAGTCATGTTTTTTCTTAATTCACGAGAATTATCTATAAGTTTCTCATTATAAACCCTATTCATTAAAACACCTCATCAGTCACCTTCGGTGACAGCTTCTCCTCAAGGAGAAGCCTTTTTTTAATTATAAAAAGAGCCGGCACTGAAATCAAGTGCCGGCAAAACTTTTTATTAATTAATCAGTCAAGATCGATTCTTCCGTAAAGAGAAAGGGAAGTTGCGTCGTTCTTGGGCGGTTCGTTGGAAGGAGCAACGATAACTTTCTGGCTCTCTCTGGGAGCACGGTTGCCTTTGTTTCCTCTTCTGTCGCCTTTGTTGTCGCGGAATTTTTTATCGCCGCGGGGTTTTGCGCCTTCAACAGGGCTGATAACAACTCTTCTGTTGGGTTCGCTTCCGATGGATTTGGAAGTTGCGCCGTTAACGGTCTGAACGGTGGAATGTACGATTCTGCGTTCATAAGGATTCATGGGTTCAAGGGTGATGGAACGTCCGGATTTAACAGCCTGGGAAGCGGTTTTTCTTGCATAAGCGCGAAGGCTTGCTTCTCTTTTGCTGCGGTAATCGTCGATATCAAGAACAACGCGGACATAGCTTCCTTCGCTTTTGTTTGCAACAAGGGAAGCAAGGTACTGCATTGCGTCAAGGTTGTCGCCTCTTCTTCCAACAACTGCACCCATTTCTTCGCCGGAAAGCTGAAGAACGATCATTCCGTCTTTCTGGCTGTAGGTAACTTCTGCTTCGGGATAACCGAGAGCGGTAAGAACCTCTTTAATATAGTTAGCAGCGTCGGAACCTTTTCTTTCAAGAACTTCCGGAGCAAGAACCTTTACTTCCTCTTTGGAAGCTTCTTCGATTTTTACTTCTGCGGGTTTCTGTTCTTTTTTGGGTTCCTGTTTTTTGGGCTGCTGGGGTTTCTGTTCTTTTTTGGGTTTTTCCTGTTTGGGTTCCTGTTTTTTAGGCTGTTCCTGAACGGGTTTTTCAGCTTTCGGTTTCTGCTCTTTTTTAACTTCTTTTTTCTTCGGAGCTTCCGCCTTTTTC
>JAZTXW010000034.1:0-16816 GCA_045636625.1 Oscillospiraceae bacterium | reverse complement strand
CTTCCTTTTAGTATTTGGCTCTTGCCTAAACACATTTTAAGAGAAGGTATGAACGACCACAAGAAACGGGGCATCACAACGATGATACTCTTCGTATCATTGCCATTTTACGAGCATTAACACCTTTATTACCAAAAAGATGAACAGAAATGCTGCTGCATACGGTTGCAAACTAATAATAAAAAGGAGTGCTCCCACCGCATTTAATATTAACGAGATTTTACTTTTATTCTTTACCCAAAATGCTTGATAGCAATTTTGCAGGGCAAGAGTTAAAATTCCAGATACTATAATTCCAATTACAACAACAAAATAAGCTGTCCTCAAATATGGTGCAATTTCGGTAAGGAATAAAAGAGACACTTCCTGTATAATCGAATCTGCTTTCTGCCCAAAGAAAGGCAGAAAAAAGAACATTGCAATACTGCAATCAAGTAATCCAAATACCAAGTCGCGAAAATGTTTTTCTCTTTGCTTGGTATCTTCTTCTGCTATGGTCAGCAATTCATCACCAGACAACAGTTCATCAATTGTTACTCCAAAAAACTTTGCAATTGCTTTCAAAGAATCTATATTGGGGTACCCTCTGCCTGACTCCCATTTAGAAATTGCAGCTCGGGACACAAAAAGAACCTCTGCAAGTTCTTCTTGAGTAAGTCCTTTCTGCTTTCGGAGTTCCTGTAATTTTTCGTTAAATTCCATAATATCTGCTCTTTCCGAAAATAACCACTATGCGGTAAATTCAAGTTTGTCTAACTGTTAGAACAAAAGGAGGCAAAAGATCCTCCTTCCTCCATTATATCATATTATCTTATTTGGTGAAAAGAATTTGTTTTCTATATTTTACTTATCAAGTAGCCGGTAGATATAATACCGCCCGGTATCATCATCCCATAATTCTGTTTCATTGTAGATGCGTTATTATCTCTTAGGCGGGGCAGTGGAACAGTGGTTTTCACCTTTTAATTATTCCCACACATTTTAACGATAGGTCAGAGGTGTGTCCACTTTGTATTAAAACAGGTCAATACTTTCACAAAAAAGCTCTCCTTTCGGAGAGTTTTTTTGTTATGGTGCGGATGAGAACCCACCGGGTGAGTACCTGACGCCCCGAAAATATGAGTGCAGCGATATATTTTCGGCTGGCGGAAGCAATCCTGCGAAGCGGAGCGAGCGGAAATCCCACCATCTCCGCCAGAACAAAACCGACCCTCAAAATGTCGGTTTTGTTTTTCCGAAGTTTAAAGCCTGCGTTTTCCTTACGATTGTTTTTAAATCGTCCTTGTGCTATAATTGTAAAAAAACAACGAAGGTGACAATATATGAAGAAAATACTTGCTATCGTTCTTGCTGTTATCATTCTGGCTACATCTTTGACAGGCTGCGAAAGTTCCGAAGTGCTTTCCGTTCTTCGCTATACTTATGCCGAAAAGCTGCTTGAAGAAGGCGACTATGAAAAAGCTGTTTCGTTTTTTGAACTTATCCCGGATTATAAAGATTCCGCAAAAAGAATCGAAGATATAAAATACGAAATAATGCTCTCCCGCTACGGAGACATTATTGCTCTTCTTGAGAAAGGCACCTGGTTCTTCAACGGCGGTGATGATGCTGTTCTCAATGTCATAACTTTCAGCAAAAACAACGCTTCCGTTTCCCAGTATTATTATGACGGAAACGGAAAGCACGACAACGGAACAAAAAATTATTCCTATATCCTTGATGACAGTATCATAACCGTTTCCATGAACGGAATCGATTTTGATATCCCCTATAAAGTTTCCGGAAATAAAATTTCCCTTGGAAAAGGAGATTATTACAGCATTGATGAAATCGACGAAAAACTTCAGGGATACTGGAAAGACAGACATTCCGATTATATTTTAGGTATATCCACCGAATCCGAGTATAACGTACTTATTGAAAACGGAAAAATAACTTTTGAAAGCGCTTCAAAAGCATATAACAAAAAGGATAAATATTATTACTATGGCCCGGATTCCGGAAGATACAGCATTCTGAAAAACGGTTTTGAAAACACCGCTCCGAACTCCTTCCAATGGGGATTCAACGTTATTGACGGCGAGGTCGTTCTTATGCATTATGACCGTCCCTGCCGCCGCACAAACGGTTTCCCCGGAAAGAAAGGCTATTCCTTCGGTTGATTTCAAATTGCGGCGCACCGTTTTCCGGTGCGCCTTAATTTATAATGGCGAGGTGTGTTTCATGTTTTTAAAAAAATCACTTTTTATCATGGTTCTTGTTCTTTCTCTGTCAATGCTTTTCGGATGCGCAAAATTTGAAATTCCGGAAAATCTTCCCGAACTCGCGGACAAAATCCCTTCCCGCACTCCCGAAGGTTTTGATTATCTTGGAGGCTCGTGGGAAGTCGGAGCCATCTATTATGAAGGGCATCTTATCGATATTCACGACAACGAAGCTATCGAGGATCTTTACGACACTATTTTTCTTACTTTTCTTGATGACGGAACTTTCAGCTACTTCGACATTTTCTTTTCCGAAGGCAGCTATGAAAAACACGGAGATGCTTTTCTCTTAAAAGAAACCCGTTCCTACAGACTTGTTATCGAGGGGGATGAATTTTACGAGAAGGAATTCGAATCCGATTCCAATATGATTTATATCCTTGAACCCCTTGATGAAAATACCCTGTCCCTTTCCGAATATGATCCGGTAATGGACGCCCCTGCCGTCAATGATGAACCTTATATTTTTGTAAGAAACGGAACGGAAAGTTCTTATATTTCAAAAAATAAAACACCCGTATAATTTTCTCCGCACAAAAAACTCCCCTTTGCTTCGGGGAGTTTTTTTAATACGGAAAGAAGCGGGATTTGCTTTTTCTTTTCAGCATGATATCCGCCCCATGCATAAAATCTTTCCGGCAACGGCACAAACTTTGCCTTAACCGTTTTTGCTTTAAAATAATTTTATTTTTCCGCTCTTGCCCAGCTTGGTCTTAAGTGGTATTATAGTAAAAAACCAACCGCTATTCAGATTTCCTATGAGGTGAATGAAAAATGAATCTTAAAAAAATTATTGTCATTCTTGCAATCGTTGTTTCTCTTGCCGCTTTCTGTGGCTGCGGAGCAAAACCCGCCGAAGGTTTTGATTTTTACGGCGGAAACTGGCAGGTCGGCGCAATTGTCTATGATGATTTTCTTCTTGATATCCACGACGACACCACTCTTGAATCACTTTACAGCGTAATTTATCTTAATTTTGAGGAAGACGGAAAATTCAACCATTATAATTTCCGCTATTATGAAGGCAAATATACAAAATCCGACGACGCGGATTCTTCCGAAAACACCTTGCTTTTAAAAACAACAAAAACCTATGAATTCGTAAAAGTCGAGGAAGAGTTGTTCCGCAAGGAAATGTCCGCCGAAAACAACACCCTTTATAAAGTAACCCCCCTTGATGAAAACACAATAATCATGACCGAACTTGACCCCGCAACGGGCGAGGCCCTTCCCGATTCGACCCCCTATATCTTTGTAAGACAGAATACCGAAAGCGCCTATATCGCGGAAAATAAATCCTCCTTCTGATTTTTTCTTTCCCTTCCGGGCATAATACTTTCTGAAGAAAGGAAGTGTTATGCAAAAATGGAAAACGATAATATAAAACTTCTTCGGGAATGCGACGCCGGGGTCGAAATGGGGATGTCCTCCATCGACGACGTTCTTCCTTATGTAAAAGCCGAAAATTTCAAAAAGCTTCTTACAACATGCAAGGAAGAACACGAAAAGCTTGAACGTGAGATCCGGACCCTTCTTCGGAATTTTGGTGACGAAGGAAAAGACCCGAACCTCATGGCAAAAGGAATGTCCTGGATCAAAACAAACGTAAAACTCGTTATCAGGGAATCCGATTCCACCATCGCCGACCTTATGACAGAAGGCTGCAACATGGGGGTAAAATCTCTTAACAAATACCTCAACGAATATAAAGCCGCAAACGAAATCACAAAGGATATTGCAAAGCGCCTTATAAATCTTGAAGAAAAACTTGTGATGGATATAAGATGTTATCTTTGAAATCCCGCAAAACTCCCTTTCGGAAGAAGGGGAGTTTTTTCTTTTTGTTATGCGTTTTTTCCGTTCATGGAAAGATTTGGCCTGTTCCGAACAGAGCTTTGCTGTGTTATAATCACCACCGAAACTTTAGTACAAAACCGAGGTGATTATATGAAAAAAATCTTTTCAGTAACTCTTTCCGCAATTCTTGCGGCAGGAATTTCCCTTTTCAACCCCGTTTACGCAATCGGTCCCGATTCAATGGCAGGCATTGTTTCCACCGAAAGCGGAAGACTCAATATCAGGAATTCTGCCGGCGGCTATGTGATAACTTCTGTCCCGAAAGGAAGCTATCTTTCACTTATCGAAAAAAACGGCAGCTGGTGGAAGGTCGAATATTCCGAAGGCAGATTCGGCTATTGCCATTCGGATTATATCGAAATCATTTCCGATAATGTTTCAAGAGTTTCCACCCAAAGCGGCAACCTCAACGTCCGAAGCGGCGCCGGAAAAAGCTACCCTGTGATCGGAACCGTTTCAAAAGACGAAAACGTGATCGTTCTTTCCTCGACCGGTTACTGGAGCCGGATTCTTTATGACGGAAACAAAACAGGCATAGTAAGCGCGGATTATCTTTCTTCCATACAAAAAGGCTATCCCGCCGTTTCTCTTTCCGTTCCGGATTTTAAACAGACGGATCCCCGCTGGTCCAACGTGAAAATCGGTTCTTCCGGAAAAACAATAGGAAAAATCGGCTGTGTCACAACCGGAATCGCAATGATAGAATCTTTCCGCAGCGGAAAAACGATATATCCCGATGCAATGATGAAAAATCTTTCTTATGATAACAGCGGAAACGTTTATTGGCCTGAGGATTACTCCGTCGCTTTCTGGAGCGAAAATTATCTTGAAACCATTTACCGGAAACTCCGGGAAGGCAAACCGGTCCTTATCGGCGCAAAGACGAAGGGCGGTTCCCAGCATTGGGTAGTAATAACCGGTTTTTCCGGCGGAGAAAAGCTTTCCGCTTCCGGGTTCACAATAAACGATCCCGGTTCTTCGTTCAACACAAATCTTCAGCAGTTTTTCGGTTCTTTCCCCAATCTCTATAAATTTTTCTGGTACGATTAAAACAAAAACCGCCTTACGGCGGTTTTTTTGTTTTACCCTGTTTTACTTAATTCTTGATTTTAACGGCAAATTTAGCTATTATATAAAATGGTTTATTTTAATCAGAGAAAGGTTTTATTTTCTTATGTTTTCCGTTAAAAGAGTTGTTTCAAAATTCAGAAGGATCTATGAAGGAAAATTCCTTTTCCGCTGTTTTGTGCTTATTGCTACTGTTTCTCTTCTTATCGCCGTTCCGGAACAGTTCGACATTATGAGCGGATGGAATTTCTTCCGTGAATTTTCCCTTTTCCACATCCTCTGGGTAATATGGATAGCAGATATGCTTCTCCAGATTTTTCCCAGCAGGAAATATCTTCCTCTCGGTTCTTCAAAATTCAGCATAAAGGATTTTATTCCGAGAGAAATCAAAAACATCCGCAACCTTGAAAATCTTCTTGCCTATATCAAAAAATGCAACCGCGATACCCTTAAAATCGGCGTTGTCTGGTTTTTACTCACCGGCGCAATCGGCGCTCTTTATTTCACCGGAATTATCGGCAGAAACATGCTCCTTGTCTTTTCCGTTGCGTTCTATGTCTGCGATCTGATCTGCGTTCTGTTCTGGTGTCCTTTCCGTGTCTGGTTTATGAAAAACCGCTGCTGCACCACCTGCCGGATTTTCAACTGGGACCACATGATGATGTTTTCGCCCATTGTTTTTGTTCCGGGCTTTTTCACCTGGAGCCTTTGCGCCGGAGCAATCATCGTTCTTGCAATATGGGAAATTTCTTTCGCTCTCCATCCCGAAAGATTTTATGAAGGCACCAATGACGCGCTTAAATGCAGCAACTGCACCGATATCCTTTGCGGAAAACGCAACTGCTCCGCGGATATCCCCTCGTTCGAAAACATAACGAAAGGAATCTGACATGGCAATCAAAGCAATTTTATGGGACTATGACGGAACCCTTATGGACTCCTCCAAAAAATCGATCGAGGTAAGCCTTGAGGTGCTTTCGCACTTCATTCCCGATGTTTACGAAAATATCCCGAAGCCCCTTTCTTCAAGAGAGAATTTTCAGGAAACCTATGGAAGGATCTCCGACTGGGTTGAACTTTATCATGTCTGTTACGGACTTACGGATGAACAGACGCGCCAGGCTGTTCAGATGTGGGGCGAAGTTCAGCTTAAAAACAAAACCGAAGCGGAACTTTATTCCGGAATCACGGATATTCTTGAACATTTCAAAGAAACAAAAATGGGCGTTTGTTCCCAGAACGGCGCCGGAATTATAAAAAGATCTCTTGAGCACCGTGGCGTGCTCAAATATTTCGGTGCGGTGATCGGTGTTGACGACGTTCTTTTTGATGAGCAGAAACCGCATCCTTCCGCATTTATAAAAGCCCTTGAAAAGCTTGGGATCGAAGACAAAAACGAAACCTTTGTCTATATAGGCGACCACAGCGTGGATATCGCCTTTGGCAGAAACGCCGAAGCCGTGCTCAAAAAAGATTTCCCCGACGCAAAGGTCGTCTGCATCGCGATCCACCACCCGGGCGATTACTGTGAGGAAGATGAAAATTTCCTCCCTGACTATATCGCCCATGATTCTTCCGAGCTTTTTGAGATACTAAGCGGAATTTAAACCTTCTTTGCCGCGAAGGAAGATTTAAGTTCTTTAAATGGCGGCTTTGCCGCCGGAAAGGACTTTTTCTTATGAAAACCGATTACAGTAAACTTAATGAAAAAATTTCTGAACTTGCCGGAAAATTCGGTGAAAACGGTGTTTTTCTTGCTAACCACAAAGGTGAAACCGTTCTGAGCACCGCTTACGGCAAAAATCTTTCCAACGAAGAATCGCTTGATGTAAAAAGCCGTTACCTTGTGCCTCTTTGCTGTTCTTCAATGCTCATCCTTTGCGCTTTCATTCTTATTGACCGCAAAAAGCTTTCCCTTTCGGATAAAATTTCGAAATTCATTCCGGAATTTGAGCACGCAGACAAAATAACCCTACGCCATCTTCTTTCCGGAAAAAGCGGGATCCGCGATTTTTATTTCGGCGAAATCTGCAGAAACCTCAACGAGGACGAGGAATACTCCTCACTTTCCGAAATTGACCGCCGCAAAAAGGATATGGAACTTTTCCTCCATGATTACTCCTTTGAAACGGTGCTCGATTCAATAAAAGGAAAGGAACTTGAGCACGCTCCCGGTGTTTCGGGCGATTATTCCTCAAGCGGAGCCGCTTTTCTTCGTGAAATAATCGAAAGAGTCACCAAAATCCCCGTTTCCGGATTCATCGAAAAGGAGATTTTTGAAAAGCTCGGAATGACCGAAACGAAAATCGGCATTGACGAAAAAGCTCTTCCTCTTTTTTCCCTTTTCCGCAACAGGGAACACATCCCTTTTGAACTTGAAAACATCGATTTTCCCTTCTTTTCAACCAATGCTTCAGACCTTGAAAAGCTTATGCTCGGAATCTTTGAGCATCGCCTTTTCTCCGAAAAACTCTGGAAAATCGCAAACAGATTCGATTCCGACAACGAAGGACTTGGTTTTGAATGCCTCGACGGATTTTCCGTTTTCGCCTTTGATTTCAGCGAATACAGCCCCGCCGTTTTCTATTTTGACAAAGAAAACGATTTTTGCTGGCTTCGCGCAACAAACTGCGGTTCAAAATACATTCAGGAAGACGACAACAAAATCCTCTTCTTCCCGAAGGAAATCCGCCTTGAAATTTCGCCGATTTTCACCTTCCCGAAAAACACGAAAATGGTACCCTACGGTTCAAAAAACTGGCGCCAAGCAACCAATCTCGAAATCCGCCCGGACCAGAGGGAATTTGTTTCCGGCGCTCTTGAAACCATAGCCTATTCCGCCGCATATAAAAATCATAAACTTTTTGTGGAGATGGAAGGCGACCGCGCTGTCGGTCTTCTCGATCTTTCCGTCGATAAAAAGAAGGGCGATTACAATATCGAAATCGTTCTCATCGACCGCCGTTACCAGGGAAAAGGATTCGGAAAATTCATGCTCCGTTTTGCCGTTGATTATCTTAAAAAAGCCGGCGCGAAAAAACTTTCCATCGGCGTCAACCGTTTTAACGTCCCCGCACAGCGCCTTTATAAATCCGTCGGTTTTAAAGAGGACTGCGTCTATGACGAAGGAATCTGGATGAGCCAGAAACTTTGCGAAAACGACTGAAAAACCGATAAAACAACCGTCCGTTGATTAAAAAACAACGGACGGTTGTTAATATCCTTCGGATATCAACCTCTGATACATTCATTTTTCTTTGGTCTGATGGTAAAATTTTATCATCCGAAAACGAAAGGAGCTTTAAAAAATGGAAAGCATTGGAAAAAGAATTTCCGAAAACAGAAAAAGAAAAGGTATAAAACAGGACGAACTTGCGGAAATGCTCTGCGTTTCTCCCCAGGCTGTGAGCAAATGGGAAAACGATATTTCCTGCCCGGATATTTCGCTTCTTCCAAAACTTTCAAAAATTCTTGGGATAACCGTTGACGAACTTCTTTCCGGAAAGCAAGAATCTTCCGTTGCCTTTGTTCCGGAAGAAAGCCGCAAAGATATAAATGATATGATGTTCCGTATTGTTATTGATTCTCACGAAGGTGACAAAATCCGGGTCAACCTTCCCTGTGCCCTTGTAAAAATTGCTCTTGACTGTGGAATGGAAATGCCCCAGATTTCCAGAAATAACTCCGTCAACAGCACTTTTAAAAACATCGACTTTGAGAAGATTTTTGAAATGGCCGAAAAAGGCGTTATCGGAAACCTTATTGAAGTAGAAAGTCACGAAGGCGACACCGTAAGCATTTTTGTGGAATGAAGTTATGAAAATAAAAATAATTGATAAAGAACTCAACTTTTCCCTCTGTCTTCCTACAAAGCTGTTATTCAACGGATTTTTTACTTCGCTTGTTCCGCTTTTTATCAACGCAAAGCTGAAGAAATACGATATCCGGATAACCGGTCGTATGTGCCGGAAATTAGTCCGGGAATTTTATCGGACAAAAAAACATTTCGGTGGAAAGTTTGAGCTTGTTGAAGTCGAGTCAAAAAACGGTGAAAAAGTAAAAATCACACTATAAAAAAATCGGGCGGAAAATCCGGCGTATTTTTTTATATCTTTTCATGTAAAAGCGGGTTCCATTTTCCTTTTATGAAACAGCGCAGGAACATTACAAAAATAAAAAGGTTGTGGGCAATCATGCATCCCCAGGCGGAAACAAGATTGAGCCCGAGAAGCTGGGTGCAGATGAAAGTTCCGACAATGCGGATTCCCCACATACCCATAATGTTATAGAGGAAAGGCTCCCTTGTTTTTCCGACACCCTGCATAAGTCCTTCAATTATTATCGAAAAACCGTAGAAAGGTTCCGAAACCGCAACCATACGAAGAACGGTTGAACCGAGGGCGATTACCTCCGGACTGTCGGAGGAAATATCCATAAGCGCAGGTGCAAAGGCAAAAAGACTTGCGCCGGAAATCGTCATCAAAGCAAGTTCTATGGGTATGAACATATTCGCAAGGTCGTGCATGCGCTGTTTATCCCTTGCTCCGTAAGCGTTTCCGTTAAGGGTTGCCGCAGCGGTCTGCATTCCGAATCCGGGAATATAAAAAGCGGATTCAACGGTATTCGCAATGGTATGCGCCGCTGTGGAAACTTCTCCGAGAGAGTTTATCATCGAAGCAAAGGCAACAAAACCGAGGGAAGTTCCGAATCGCTGGAGCATGTTCGGGAAAGCGACCTTTAAACACGGACGGAGGATTTCGGTATCGGGAGAAATCTTCTGACCTTTCGGGGAAAGGAAAGGATGTTTCCACAAAACAGAGGTTATGAGGATACCTCCGGTTGTGAAAGCAACGGCACTCGCGATTGCCGCACCGATAACCCCAAGCCCCGCTCCGAAAACGGTAATTTCCGCGCCGAAAATTTCAACTGTCCGGGTTTCATAAATAAGGATAAAGTTCAGAACCACGTTTACCGCGTTCATTATAACACCAATTTTCATCGGCGTTTTTGTATCGCCGGAAGCGCGCAGAACCGTTCCGAAAATAATGCTTGCCGTTCGCGGAAGCATCGGAACATAAACAATGAAGAAATAGCGCGAGGCCGTTTCGCGGATCTCTTCGTCAACCTGCATCCATACCGGAACAAAACTGCTCAGCGAAAGGGCAAGGAAGGTAAAAAACGAACCCATTACAAGAACCGCAAGAACCGATTGTCCCACAGCCCGTCTTGCCTTTTCTTCTTCACCTGCGCCTCTTGCCTTTGCGATAAACGCAAGAAAACCTATGCTCATAGCAGAAATGGTGCTGCTTATAAGCCAGTTTACGGTGCTTGTTGAACCGACCGCTGCGGTTGCGGAAGTTCCGAGGGAACCCACCATGGCGGTATCGATATATTGAACTGCGGTCTGCATCGCCTGTTCAAGCATAGTCGGCCAGGCAAGGGACCAGATCACGGCGATCATCGCCGGGTTGAGTTTTTTGAAATAGCTTTTTAACATAATCCCTCAGAACTTTTTTTATAGGTTGCTTTCAGTTCAGCAGTAATTCCGCCGACGATGAAAAAATTTGCTTTTGTCTTTTCGTTTTTGCAGCGGATATATTCCACGAAAAACGCCTCTTTTCGGAAAATCTGTTTCAATTATAATTTCGCTTTCCGGCGTTGTCAACGAAAGGTTGAAAAAAGAAACTGTTGTCGAATTAACAAAATTTTTGTTGACAGTTCAAAACCCCGGTGGTACTATCAATGTGTATATTTAAAAAGGAAAGCAGGTGTTATTTGCGTGGCTGATTTTACCGACCAGTTTGGCAGCATGGTTTTTAATAAGGACGTCATGCGACAGCGACTTTCTCCCGAGGTTTTTGAAAAAATCGAAGACATAATCGACAACGGCGGCGAAATGGATTCCGAAGTTGCAGGCTCCGTTGCGGAAGCAATGATGAACTGGGCTATCGAAAAAGGCGCAACCCATTATACCCATTGGTTCCAGCCCATGACCGGAATCACTGCGGAAAAACACGACAGCTTTATCCAGCCGGACGGAATAGGCGGAGTCGGTCTTGATTTCCGCGGAAAACATCTTATAAAAGGTGAACCCGATGCTTCAAGCTTTCCTTCCGGCGGACTTCGCGCAACTTTTGAAGCAAGAGGATATACTGCATGGGACCCCACTTCCTTCGCTTTTGTAAAGGACGGTTCCCTTTGCATCCCGACCGTTTTCTGTTCCTACAGCGGCGAAGTTCTTGATAAAAAGACCCCTCTTCTCCGTTCGACCGAAGCAGTATGCAAAGAAGCCCTTCGCATCGTTCATCTTTTCGGCGATACCGAAGCAAAACGCGTTTTTGCAACCGCCGGTGCGGAACAGGAATATTTCCTTGTTGACAGAAAACAGTATAAAAAACGCAAGGACCTTGTTATAACGGGCAGAACCCTTTTCGGCGCACCTCCGCCAAAAGGTCAGGAGATGGAGGACCATTATTTCGGAACGCTCCGTCCAAGAGTTTCCGCCTTTATGAAGGACCTTGATGAAGAACTCTGGAAACTCGGCGTTTATGCAAAAACCAAACATAACGAAGCAGCCCCCAGCCAGCATGAACTTGCTCCCGGTTACTGCAGAGTCAACCTTGCAACCGACCACAACCAGCTTACCATGGAGATCATGAAAAAGGTTGCGGAACGCCATGATCTTGCCTGCCTTCTTCATGAAAAACCTTTCCGCGGAGTAAACGGTTCCGGTAAGCACAACAACTGGTCCCTTACAACCGACACGGGCAAAAACCTTTTCAGCCCCGGAAAAGCACCCGAAACCAACAAGCAGTTCCAGCTCTTTATGTGCGCAGTTATCCGCGCGGTTGACGAAAACCAGGATCTTCTCCGAATTTCCGTCGCAACCGCCGGAAACGACCGACGCCTCGGCGGTTCCGAAGCGCCGCCTGCGATAATTTCCATGTTCCTCGGCGATTATATCACCAACATCCTTGTTTCTGTTGAGGAAGGACACGGAACAAAAGAATGGAGCGCGGAAAAAATGGAAACCGGCGTTGCTTCCGTTCCGGAATTCCTTAAAGATAAATCCGACCGCAACAGAACTTCTCCTTTTGCCTTCACCGGTAATAAATTCGAGTTCCGTATGCCCGGTTCCAGCATTTCAATCGCTTGCCCCAACGTAATGCTCAATACAGGCGTTGCTGACGTCCTTCGCGATTTTGCAAACAGACTTGAAAATGCCGAAGATTTTGATTCCGAAGTAAACGCTCTTATTGCCGAAACAATGCGCAGCCATAAACGCATAATCTTCAACGGAAACAACTACAGCGAAGAATGGGTCGCCGAAGCACAGCGCAGAGGCCTTTGCAATTTCAGAACCGCTGTTGATGCCCTTGAACATTATCCGGACAAAAAGAACCTTGAACTTTTTGCGCGCCACAAGATTTTTACCGAAAGCGAAGTGCGTTCCCGCCAGGAAATCCAGCTTGAAAATTACAGCAAAGTTGAAATAATCGAATCCCTCACCATGATCGACATGGTCAGAAAGGATATAATGCCGGCCTGCATCTCTTTTGAAAAAGAACTTGCGGAAACAGCCGCGGCAAAAAAATCCATCGGACTCGACGTTTCCGAAAGCACCGAGGTCTCCTTTATCAGAAAGATCGACGGACTTATCAGGGAACTTGAACGCCGCGTTGAAATTGTTGAGGAACGCAGCGCAAAAGCAAAAACCATCAAAGAGATCCACGAGCAGTCCCGCTATGTATGCGACGAACTTTATCCCACCCTTCATCAGCTTCGCGAAGTTGCGGATGAACTTGAAATTATGGTCGGAGATGAATATTGGCCCTTCCCCGCATACCGTGATCTTCTTTTCAGCGTATAACAAAGTTAAAAAAGCTCCCTTTTTTAAAAAGGGAGCTTTTTTGTTGCGAAGAAGCAAAAAAACTGATATCATGTAAAACATATACAGAAAGGGGGATTTTATGAAAAACAAAGCTTTGGCTTCCCTTGTTTTTTCAATGTTTATTTTCGGAACAATCGGAATTTTCCGCCGGTTTATTCCCCTTCCTTCCGGATTCATCGCTTTTTCAAGAGGACTTATCGGTTTTCTTTTTCTTCTTTCTTTTGTAAAAATTTCCAAAACGCCTTTTTCATTCAAAAAGGCAGAAAAAAAGGTCCGGATCCTTTTTATTTCCGGTTTGCTGATGGGTTTCAACTGGATATTGCTTTTTGAAGCATATAATTACACAAGCGTTGCGGCGGCGACCCTTTGTTATTATATGGCTCCTGTTTTTGTTATTATGGCTTCGCCTTTTCTTTTCGGAGAAAAACTCGGGATCAAAAAAATCCTGTGCGTTGCCGGGGCTTTTTCCGGAATGGTCCTCGTTTCCGGAATAACCGAAAGCGTCCCTTCCGGAATCGGGGAAATCAAAGGGCTTTTCATGGGGCTTGGTGCAGCTGTGCTCTATGCCGCAGTAGTTATAATGAATAAAAAAGTTTCAGATATCCCGCCTTTTGAAAAAACTGTCATACAGCTTGGAAGTTCCTGCGTTCTTGTTCTTCCATACAGCCTTCTTGCGGAAGATTTTTCCACCGCGGATTTCACTCCCGAAGCAATTCTGCTTCTTTTGACGGTCGGAATCCTCCATACCGGAATCTCCTATCTTCTCTATTTCGGAAGCATCGGAAAACTTCCGGCACAAACCGTTGCGCTTTTCAGCTACATCGATCCTGTGACGGCAATAATCCTTTCCTCGGTCATTCTTAATGAAAAAATGACTTTTCATGGGATTATCGGCGCGGTACTTATCCTTGCAAGCGCAGCCGCCGGAGAAATGATAAAATCCAAAAAACGCTGAAAAATTCATCCGAAATATTTTCTTATCCGCTTTTCGGTATCTTCAGAAAAATGAATAAGCCCGACGGAAATATCCCGTTCCGTATCGTTTGTAATATGACCGGAAATGCTTTTTCCCGAACCGCAGAGCACCCCGACAAGTTTTGCCCAGCGTTCCTTATCAAAAGCGTTTATATCTGTTTCGGTATAGTTGAAAATTGTCGGATACACCCCGCTTTCCGGAAGAAAACGCCGCAGCCGCCGGTTCAGGAATGCCGCCGTTATTCTTGAAAAAACATCACATCTTTCGGATTCCGAAAAATGCGGACATTCAACGATATCGCATATCTTTTTCCCTGTCATATTCTGTACGCCGGAAATAAGATTCACATATCTTTCTCCGTCGGAATACCGTATATCTTCCGGCAGAATATAATCGAAGGAACCGGTTTCCGAAATTATTTTTTCGGCGGATTCCCTGTTCCAGATAAAATACCCCGCAAGTTCAATACCGAGATTTGTTTCCACCGCTCCGGCAAAAACTTCCGGAGAAACGGAAGAAAACAGCGAATCCGCTGAAACAGAAACTCCGCCATAATCAAGCGCCGCTTTTCCGGAAAAAGTAAAAACCGGAATTCTTCCTTCCCTTGCGTCAAGATTTATCAGGGTGAAAGGTCCGAAGCCTTTTTCACTTTCATGTATAAGAAGAAAAACCGCCCGGTCGTCCTCAAGAAAGATCTCCTCTTTTTCTTCTTCCGTTTTTTCGTTTTCCGGAATTTTTGAAAAACGAAAAACAAAAAACAGCGCGCCAAGAAAACAAAAAACAAACCCTGCTGTAAAGGCAAGGGCAAAAATACGTATTTTCACAAAAACGCCTCCGAAGAATATTCTTCCCCGGAAGCGCTTTTTTAATTCGCCGTTAATTTTGTTTTCATCGCAAACCGGCGTATTTTTCCTTTGTTGCAATTCCGCCGCGGATATGGCGTTCGCTTTTGTTTTTTTCAAGCACGGCTTTAACTTTAAGATACAGATCCGGGTTGAGGTAACGCAGCCTTTCGGAAACGTCTTTATGCACTGTGCTTTTGCTGACCCCGAATTTTTTTGCGGCGGAGCGCACCGTCGCTCCGTTTTCGATTATGTATTCAGCGGTAAGAATGGTTCTTTCTTCCGGCATACCCTTCATAAACATATCCCTCCTAAAAAAACGGTGAGTATAAAAGATATTCCGAAAAAGGCTTTTTTATTACAAAAAAACATTTTGAAAAAGCGGAAGATATGTGTTAGTATAATAACAGAGAAAAAAGTCTGATGTTGGTTTAGAGTTTTCGGGAGGTAAAAACATGAAGAATGAACTTTTAAGCATCGGTGAAATGGCTAAAATAAACAATATTTCTGTTTCAACTCTTCGGCTTTACGATGAAATAGGCCTTATCAAACCCTGTTATACCGACAAGGAAAGCCGATATCGCTATTACAACATCCGCCAGAACGCAAGGCTCGACATGATCCAGTATATGAAAGCCCTTGGAATGGAACTGAAAGAGATAAAAGACGTTCTTGAAAGCGAAGACACAAAGCTTATCGAATCCATTCTTATCCACAGAAAAAAACAGGTAAAAGAACAGATTCTCAATCTTAATCTTCAGCTTGCGGCAATTTCACGCACGATCGAAAGCCTTGAACGTTACAGAAAATCTCCCAACATCGGCACCATAACAATTGAATATATCCCCCACAGAAAAATTTATTCGATGCCCACGACCATCAACTTTTATGATTACGGAATCGAAGTTTATGAAAACGAACTTAAAGAACTTAAAAACAATCTTATAAAGCACAATCTTCCCCAGATTTATTACTGCAACGCCGGAACAACCATGAAAAAGGAAAGTTTTCTTGAAGGAAAGCTTGAATCCGATGAAATTTTTGTTCTTGTCGATGATAACTTCCCCCAAAGCGAATCCGTCAGACGAATCGAAAGCGGAATGTACGTCTGTATTTATCTTGACAGCTTTGACGATGAACCGGAATATGCAAAGCGCCTTCTGGAATATTGCCACGAAAACAACTATAAAGTTGCGGGAGACTATATTTGCGAAGTTCTTACGGAATTCAGCGTTTTTGATGACGAAAAAAGGGGAATGTTCCTTCGCTTGCAGGTTCCGGTCGCTTTCAGATAAGTTAATAAAAATTTAACAAAAAGGTATTGACTCTCAACCTGCTTTAGAGATTATAATGTTGTTAATGAAAAAACAGGAAGGAAGTAATTAAAATGGAAAAAGTTAAAGTAGTACAGTACGGCTGCGGAAAAATGGCAAAATACATCATCCGTTACCTTTATGAAAAAGGCGCACAGATCGTTGGCGCAATCGACGTTGACCCCGCTGTTGTTGGCATGGATATCGGCGATTTTGCTGAACTTGGCGTAAAAACCGGCGTTGTAATCAAATCCGACGCAGACGAAGTTCTTGATAACTGCGACGCAGACATCGCTGTTGTAACCCTTTTCTCCCTCGTAAGCGACTGCTATGATCATTTCGAAAAATGCCTCTCCAGAGGTATCAACGTAATCACCACCTGCGAAGAATCCACCGGCAGCTGGAGCACCAGCCCCGAACTCACCAACAAACTCGACGTTATCGCAAAAGAAAACAACTGCACTTTCGTCGGTTCCGGTATGGAAGATATCTTCTGGGTAAACATGGTCGGCATGGTAGCAGGCGGCTGCGAAAAGATCACCAAGATCGAAGGCGCTGTTTCCTATAACGTTGAAGATTACGGCCTTGCACTTGCAGAAGCACAC
>JAZTXW010000033.1:0-8233 GCA_045636625.1 Oscillospiraceae bacterium | reverse complement strand
AATCCCCGATGCAGATGCATCGGGGATTTTTTTATGCTTTGTTAAGAATCATAAGTTCCTCGTCCGTAAGGGGAAGATCCGCGCCTTTAAGGTTGCTTACAAAATGTTCAACGTTTCCCGAACCGAAAAGCGGAATAACCCGAGGAAATCCTTCGCAGCGGTAAAGATTTACCATCCAGGCAACCGCAAGTGCACTTGCGGTAACACCTTTTTCCTCCGCCATGTTTTTAAGAGTTTCAAGCCTGCTTCCGGCAACAAGTTCTGACGGAAGACGCTGCGGATCTTCGTATCCGCCTTTAGCAAGGCAGGAATACGCAACAAGGGGAATGTTTTCCGCCTCAAGATAACGGAGCCTTTCTCTTGTGGTGTATTCGTTGAAAATATACTGCGGAGCAATATCTCCTCTTGCCTGAAGATAAGTGAACCACTGCTGCATTACAGTGAAAGGGGTTTTTCCAACGGAATTTGCTTTTGCAAATCTCCAGGTATCATAGTTGCTTCCGCCGATATGACGGATTTTTCCTTTTTCAATAAGGCTCTGAAAAGCTTCCATGGTCTCCTCAAGGGGAGTTCCCGTATCGTCCGTGTGGGCGTAATAAAGATCGATATAATCGGTTTTAAGCTTGCGCAGGCTCTCATCTATCCAGTATTCGATCTGCTCTTTGCGAAGTCCCTGTCCCTCGCCATGGCGGTCAAAACCGACCTTTGTGGCAAGAACAACTTTGTCACGGCATTTTCTGCTTTCAAAATATTCTCCGAGAAGGGTTTCGCTTTCGTCGCCCGTTCCCTGCCAATGTGCATAGTTGTTAGAAGTATCGATAAAGTTTCCGCCCATATCAATATAGGCATCCAGCACCGCGAAAGCATCTTCTTTCGACGTGGTTGTGCCGAAATTCATCGCGCCAAGCGCAACGTTTGAAACTTCAAGTCCGTTCGGGAGGATAAGTTTTTCCATAACGCTTCTTCCTTTCCTTATGATATAAGCATATTATATAGGATATTGCTTTTCAAAACAACATAAAACTCAAAAAAACGCGATTATTATGGGCAATTTTAATATTTACTATTCCTTTTTATATATAATAGTTGTATAATATATTTAAAACAAAATGGGGAGGTATGTGTTATGGCTACGCCTGTTCTTAAAATAAACGAATCGCAAAAAAACACCCTTGATGCCGGATTTTCCGCTGCTTTCGGATGTGAACCCACAAGATATTTTTCCGCTCCGGGACGCACCGAAATAGGCGGCAACCACACCGACCATCAGCGCGGACGTGTACTTGCTGCCGCGGTAAATCTTGACACCGTTGCGGCCGTTCGCCCCAACGGAACAGATAAGATCCGCATTCTTTCAAAAGGTTACCCCATGTGCGAAATCGACGTAACCGAACTCACCCCGAAGGAAGATGAAATAAACTCCACCCCCGCCCTTATCCGCGGAGTTGCCGCCCGTTTTGCTGAACTTGGATGCGACGTAAAAGGTTTCGACGCATATTGCGAATCCACCGTCCTTCCCGGAAGCGGACTTTCCTCTTCCGCCGCCTATGAAGTCCTCATCGGCACCATTATTGATTATCTTTTCTTCGATGCAAAAGTTTCCCAGGCAGAAGTTGCACAGATAGGCCAGTACGCAGAAAACGTCTTTTTCGGAAAACCCTGCGGACTTATGGACCAGACCGCTTCCGCAGTCGGCAACCTTGTTACAATCGACTTTTTCGATAAAGAAAACCCCGTAATAAAACCCGTGGATTTTGATTTTTCTTCCTGCGGCCATGCCCTTTGCATAATTGACACAAGAGCAAGCCATGCGGACCTCACCGATGAATACGCAGCCATCCCCGGTGAAATTAAAAAAGTCGCGGAATATTTCGGAAAGGAAGTCCTTTCCGAAATCAACGAAGCTGATTTCTTTGCCGCAATCCCCGCTCTTCGTGAAAAATGCGGAGACCGCGCAGTTATCCGCGCCATTCATTTCTATCAGGAAAACGCCCGCGTTCCAAAACAGGTTGAAGCTCTTGAAAAAGGCGATTTTGAAACCTTCCTCAAACTCATCAAAGAAAGCGGATATTCTTCCTATATGTATCTCCAGAACGTAATCCCCGCAGGCTATAAGGAGCACCAGGACGTTGCTCTCGCTCTTGCAATGTGCGAACATTTCCTCAACGGAAAAGGCGCATACAGAGTCCATGGCGGCGGCTTTGCCGGAACTGTCCAGGCGTTTGTTCCTTTTGAGATCCTCGATGAGTTCCGCGACGGAATCGACGGAATCCTCGGAGAAGGAGCCTGCCATATTCTCAGCATTCGTCCCCAGGGCGGCGTCGAAATGGAGGCAGATAAATGAAAATCGAAACATATATCGATTCCCTCGTTTCCTACGCAATGAACAACGGGCTTTCCGAGCCGGAAGACCATTGGGTGCTTATAAACCGCCTTCTCGATCTTCTTCAGAAACCGGATTACGAACCTTCCGATGAACCCCAATCCGAAGATCTTGAGGAGATCCTTTCCGGAATCCTCTCCTATGCTGTTGAAAACGGTCTTTGCGATGACAACATCACCGCAAAGGATATTTTCGATACCCGCATCATGGGCGCGGTGACCCCCATGCCGAGAGAAGTTGTCCGCACCTTCTGGGAAAAATATAAAAAAGACCCGGTCGAAGCAACCGACTGGTATTATAAATTCTCCTGCGATACGGATTATATCCGCCGCTACCGCATTGAAAAAGACATGCGCTGGAAATACCCCTGTGAATACGGCGACCTTGATATAACCATCAACCTTTCAAAACCGGAAAAAGACCCGAAAGCAATCGCCGCCGCAAGAAACGCTCCCGCAACCGCATATCCCAAATGTCAGCTTTGCCGTGAAAACGAAGGTTATGCCGGAAGAATGAACCACCCCGCAAGGGCAAATCACCGCATTATCCCGATAGAAATCTGCGGTGCGGACTGGTGTCTTCAGTATTCCCCCTATGTTTATTATAACGAGCATTGCATCGTGCTCAACGAAGAACATATCCCCATGAAGATAGACAAATCCGCTTTTGAAAAACTTCTGGATTTTGTCCGTCTTTTCCCCCATTATTTTGTCGGTTCAAACGCCGATCTTCCTATCGTCGGCGGTTCGATCCTCAGGCATGAACATTTCCAGGGCGGACATTACACCTTTGCGATGGAAACCGCTCCCATTACCGAAAACATTGTTTTCAAAGGCTTTGAAGATATCTCCGCCGGAATCGTTAAATGGCCCATGAGCGTAATCCGCCTTCGCGGAAAGGATTCCGCAAGGATTGCGGATCTCGCTGATAAGATCCTCGGAATCTGGCGCGGATATTCCGACGAAAGCGTAAATATAGTCGCTTTTTCCGAAGACCAGCCGCACAACACCATAACCCCCATCGCGCGCCGCAGGGATGAAGATTATGAACTTGATCTCGTTCTTCGCTGCAACATCACAACCGAAGAATTCCCCATGGGCGTTTTCCATCCCCATGAGGACAAACACCACATAAAAAAGGAAAACATCGGCCTTATCGAAGTAATGGGCCTTGCGGTTCTTCCAAGCAGGCTTAAAAAGGAACTTTCCGACCTTGCAAAAGCCGCCGCTTCCGGAACCGACGTTTCTTCCGACGAAACCCTTTCAAAACATGCCGATTGGCTTTCCGAACTCAGAAAAGAATATACATTCACCGAAGAAAACGCCATGGATATAATCCTTGAGGAAACCGGAAAAGTTTTCGCAAAAGTTCTCGAGGACGCCGGGGTTTATAAAAACACCGCCGAAGGACATTCCGCTTTCCTTCGCTTCATAGACAAAGTAAATCAGGAGGTAATTTAATGAAAGTATTGGTAACCGGCGGCGCCGGATATATCGGCAGCCACACCGCAGTTGAACTTATCGAAGCCGGATATGAAGCCATCATCGTCGATGACCTTTCCAACGCAAAAGAGGACGTCATAGACAGAATCGAAACCATAACCGGTGTCCGTCCCGTTTTCTATAAAATGGACTGCAAAAACAAGGACGATATGAGAAAAATTTTCTCTGAACACAAAATCGATTCCATCATCCATTTCGCCGCATATAAAGCAGTAGGCGAAAGTGTTCAGAAACCTCTTGAATATTACCGCAACAACATCGACAGCACCCTCACCCTTCTCGAAGTAATGGAAGAATTCGGCTGCAAAAAGTTTGTTTTCTCCTCTTCCGCAACTGTTTACGGTCCCAACAACCCCTATCCTTATAAGGAAGAAATGAAAGCAATCGAATCCTCAAGCCCCTATGGCTGGACCAAGGTCATGATCGAACGCATCCTTACCGACTACGTAACTGCGCATCCGGATTTCTGCGCTATCCTTCTCCGCTACTTCAACCCCATCGGTTCCCATCCTTCCGGCCTTCTTGGCGATGACCCCAACGGAATTCCCAATAACCTTATGCCTTATATAAGCCGCGTAGCCGCAGGACGCCTTGAAAAACTCACCATCTTCGGCGATGATTATCCCACTCCCGACGGAACCTGCCAGCGTGACTATCTCCACGTCGTGGATCTTGCGATCGGCCATCTTGATGCGCTTAAATACGCAACCGATCACGAAGGCGTTGAAGCAATAAACCTCGGAACCGGAAACGGCGTTTCCGTAATGGAACTTGTCCATGCCTTCAACGAAGCAAACGACATGGAACTTCCTTACGTTATCGGACCCCGCCGTGACGGCGACCTTCCCGCATTCTGGGCAGACGCACAGAAAGCAAAAACCCTCCTCGGATGGGAAGCTACCCACACCCTTGAGGATATGTGCAAGAGCGCCTGGGATTTTGTAAAAAAACAGGAAGAAAATAACTGAAACATAAACAAAGCCATTTTCTCTGCACCGATTTCTTTCATTATTGCCGAAAGCAATCGGTGCAGATTCACTATTTAAAAACTTTAAAGAAAAGGTTGGATTTTATGGAAATTTTCAAGGAACCTTTCGGAACCCTTTCCGACGGAACCGAAGTTTTCCGTTGGGTACTGATAAACGAAAAAGGTCTTGCCGCAAAAATTCTTGATTACGGCGCAACTATCCAGTCCGTGATCGTCCCCGACAAAAACGGAAATCCCGTTGACGTCGTCCTCGGTCACGATACGATCGAGGAGTACGTCGCCGGAGATTGTTATCTCGGCGCAACCGTCGGAAGAGTCGCAAACAGAATCAAAGAAGGCAGATTTGAGCTTAACGGCGAAAAATACGAACTTTATATCAACAACGGTCCTAATCACCTCCACGGCGGAAAAAAAGGTTTTGACAGATTTGTCTGGGATTCCGAACAAATCGGCGACACCGTTGTTTTTTCAAGAACTTCACCGGACGGTGAAGAAGGATATCCGGGAAACCTTGATATCCGCGTAACCTTCGGATGGAAGGAAAACAGCCTTTCCATCGAATATGAAGCAAAATCCGATAAGGATACTGTAATAAATCTCACTAACCACAGCTATTTTAACCTTAACGGCGCCGGAAGCGGAAATATACACAACCATCTTCTTGAAATAAACGCCGAAAAATATACCGTCTGTGACGAAAACTGTCTTCCAACCGGCGAACTTGCCTTTGTCGAAAACACCGCAATGGATTTTCGCAAACCCAAACTCATCGGAAAAGATATCGACAGTGACGAACCCTGCGTAAAACTTTCAAGAGGATATGATTCAACCTTTGTCATAAGCGGTCATCCCTTTGCAAAAGCCACCGGCGACCTGACCGGAATAACCCTTTCTGCAGATACCGACCAACCGGGCGTCCAGCTTTATACAGCAAACTTCCTTACCGACAGCAACGGAAAAGGAGGTCTTGATTGCGGACTTCGAAGCGCTTTCTGCCTTGAAACCCAGCATCTCCCGGACAGCATCCATCATCCGGAATGGCCGACCACCATTCTCCGCAAAGGCGAAACATTCAAAAGCTTTACAACATACACCTTTGTTTAAAATAAGCAAAACAAAAAACGCCGCCTCAAAAAGGCGGCGTTTTTTTATCCCACTTAACGTGGCTTTGATGGCGGAGGCGACCCATTACTGCCCGATTACTCGGAAAAAGTGATATGGCTAGCGCGCTCAAAACGCTTGCGAAAACCGGGATAGCGACTAAATCCACAAACCCTGTTTTTGACCATTACCCTCCACCAACCCCAGTCCAAACGGCCTGTTTTTGATGATTTTTGGCCATTACGGGGGGTTGAAACTGCATTTTCCGGGGGTTAGTCACGGGTATAAATTTGTATATTGGAATGGTTTTTGGTGGTAGGCAGGTCACACAACCACGCCTTTTCATATTTTCAATATATAAACTTCACAAATCTGTTTTTGATTTTCTGCCAGAAGCTCCAGTTATTTTTGCATTCCGCAAGAACGTTCTTTGCGTAATCATCAACGGTTTTCCTCTGTTCATCGGAAATCTCGTGTTCGCTGAAAAGTGCTTCTCGGTTTATCACGGATGCTTCGTCATATCCAAAGCTTTTTGCATCGATAGCCGCATTTTCCAAAAGTTTTTCGGCATAGCCAAAGCGCATCGCGACAGCGACCTTGTTATCCGCATTATCAATGGCGATAAGCGCATTTTTAAGGCGCTTTCGCATTATGATAACGTAGATTGCCGCCGCAAGCAAAAGAAGAATTCCGGTGGCAACGGCTGTCACAATGATAACGGTATGGTCTGTTTTTGCTTCGGTAATATCGTCTTTGGGTCTGTCCTGTTCAACGTTTGTTTCGGGAAGTTCGCTTTGCTCATACCGCTTCGAGCTTTCCCCGCTGGTACTGAAAGCGGCCTTTTCAAGCTCATCGTCCATATATCCGTGAGTTACCTCGAAAGGAACCCAGCCCACGCCTTCAAGATAATATTCCGCCCAGGCATGCGCGTGATTTTCTGTAAGAATAAAAGTTTCTCCGTTTTCAAATTCCACAGCTTCCTCCGCGGAAAGAAAATATCCTTCTGCGTATCTTGCAGGGATTCCAAAATATCGAAGCATCAGCGTTGCGGCGGTGGCATAATGTACACTGTAACCCCTGGCAGATTTTTCGAGAAAGAAGGAAAGGAAATCTTCTCCGCCGGTTCTTGTAACAAGTTTTTCGTCATAGGTAACACCGTTTTCAAGATAGAGCAGAATCACACTTATGATTTCCGTTGCGGTGGAAGCATCTTCATCCGCAAAAATTCTATCAATGGCGTTATAAGCATCTTCCGGAACGGAAAGATAATTGGCCTTAACAAATTCGCGATAGATATATTCGTTTGCAAGGTGCTCATCTATGGCCGCGACAGCACCCTGTTTTTCAGAAAGTTCCACCTGCGCCTTATACCATTCGGAAAGTCCGCCGGGAATATAGCTTAAAGAGTAACTTTCTCCAAAAGATTCGGTAAACGCATCTCCAATCATTGCTTCATCCAGAGGCGCATAAGAAAGCGCATAAGGAAGATATGCTCTTTTTGAGCACGCAGAAATATTTCTTATGCTCATATCGGATTCTTCGTTTTCACCGGTTGCTTCAAGCGCGGAAGAAACCGCTTTTTGGCCAAAAAAGCCGCCCTGATGAAGGATATAGAAATCGTCGGCATATTCCGCAAGAACTTCTTTTTCAAGTTCTTCCCAACCCATGCCGTTATAAACTTCGCCCACAAAGCCTTTAAGATAAAGCTTCTGTGGCTTTTCCATGGTGATTTCGAGCGCCGGAGCAGAATTTTTATCGAATGCACCGAGGTTTTCAAAGTCTCCTTCCGGCATTGCGTTAGTTTTGCTGTCATAAAAAAAGCTGTGAGCATTTTCTTCCGCAAATTCTTTTATACTTTTGCCGGAATTTGCAGGAATGAGCATCATAAGTATCAAGCACATCAAAACGCAAACTGCCGGAACGGCAAGTTTGGGAAATTCCGATTTTGCGGAAATTTTTCCGCCGCTTTCCGGGGAGAAAACGCAAACAAATATCGCAACTATTCCCGCCGCAAAGATAAGGAAATAAAAATCCGTGCTCAAGAATCCGGCAGCAAGTCCAAAGAATCCAAACAGCATCACCGGCAACGCAGAAACAACAGATTTCTCCATAACAGCTGTGCTCAGGAACACGGATACAGCTATCAAAAGAAGCAAAAGCGTAATCTTTGCACTCCCACTTCCGGAAGTTTCAAAAGGAAGATATATCATTCCGGTCGTGGAAACAAGAAAATCACATACTTCGTTTGCAAGAAGAAGC
>JAZTXW010000032.1:0-1915 GCA_045636625.1 Oscillospiraceae bacterium | reverse complement strand
CAGGAAGTTGACCCCGGCGTTGTTGAAGCGGCAAAAACAATGGGTGCCACAAACGACCAGATTGCACTTAAAGTGCTTCTTCCGGAAGCGGTACCTTCCCTCATAAGAGGATTTTCAATCACTACAATAACCCTTATAGGTTATTCAGCAATGGCAGGTGCCTTCGGTGCCGGCGGTCTTGGCGATATCGCTATCCGCTATGGTCACCACCGCTATCAGGCGGACGTTATGTGGGTAACAGTCGTGCTTATAGTCGTAATTGTTCAGGTGATTCAGATGTGCTTTGAACTTGCGGCCAAAAAAATTGATAAAAGAAACAAATAATCCATAAAAGGAGAAAACACCATGAAAAAGATTATCGCTCTTGCACTCGCACTTATCCTCGTTTTCAGCTTTGCTGCATGTTCTTCTGAAACCGATGAAAAAACCATCAAAGTAGGCGCTTCCCCCGCTCCTCACGCAGAAATCCTTGAAATTGCAAAAGAAGTTCTTGCAAAAGACGGCTGGACCCTTGAAATCGTAGAATTCACCGACTATGTTCTTCCTAACGAAACCCTTACCGCAGGCGAAATCGATGCAAACTATTTCCAGCATACTCCTTACCTCGATACTTATAATGCAGAACACGGAACCGACATCGTTTCCGCAGCAGTTGTTCATTATGAACCCCTCGGAATCTATCCCGGAAAAACCGCTTCCCTTGATGCAATCGCAGAAGGCGCAGTAATCGCAGTTCCCAACGACGGTTCCAACGAAGCTCGTGCTCTTTACCTCCTCCAGGATCTCGGCCTTATCACTGTTGATAACACCAACGGCTTCAACATCACCGTTCTCGATATCGTTGAAAACCCCCTCAACCTCGAAATCCTTGAAGCAGAAGCTGCACAGCTCCCCAACATCCTTGCTGACGTTGACTTCGCAGTAATCAACGGTAACTATGCAATCGGCGCAGGAATCGACGGCACCGTTCTTGAAACCGAAGCAAAAGATTCCGAAGCAGCACAGATCTACGGCAACATCATCGCAGTAAGAAACGGCGAAGAAGCAACCGAAAAAACTCTTGCTCTTATCGAAGCAATCTGCTCCGAAGAAGTTAAAGCATTCATCGAAGAAACCTACGGCGTTTCCGTTGTTCCGGTTTTCTGATTAAAAGTTAAAAAAAGAAGCCGCTCGAAAGAGCGGCTTCTTTTGCAATAAAAAAGCTCCCGAAAAGGGAGCTTTAGTTTTTTTTATTTCTTTACACGGTAAGTTGCATAGTAAACGTTTTTGCCGGAAAGGTCTTCGCCGAAATCAACGGCCCAGAAACCGTAGCTGGTGAAGAAAGGAAGGGAGTTATGGGGTACTTCCGCAACCACAGCCTTGGGATTCTGGTCGGCTATAGAAGCATCGAGAAGGGAAGAAGCAACGCCGGATTTTCTGTAATCGTGGTGAACACCGATGAAAAGAAGATGCATGACATCTCCGGTGGAAGGGTCGGTTACGCAGAAACCGGTTACAAAGTCACCGTCCATTGCTGCATAGATGGAAACGCCTTTACTGTGGCAAAAAGTTTCGATAAGGTCTGCGGTTTCTTCACCTTTGAAGAAAAGTTCTTTTTCAATTTGCTGGAACTCGGGGCTGTCTGTAAGGATCTTTTTAACTTCGCTCATAACTTGGACCACCTTTACGCAAAAATTATACACCTAATTTTACCACATAATATAAAAAGTATCAAGTTATATTGACGAAAAATGGAAAATAAAAGGGGCGGGAAAATCCCGCCCCTTTTTCTTGTTTTTATTTTTTATTTAAATATTTTGCAATTCCGTAAAATACTCCCCAAAAAACTCCGGCAACCGGCCAGACTATCCAGGTTCTGTGCCATTCCATTGTAATAAAACTCCAGCCGAGGAAAACGGCGATTACAACGGACCAG
>JAZTXW010000031.1:0-32028 GCA_045636625.1 Oscillospiraceae bacterium | reverse complement strand
CTGAAAATACAAAATTGTGTATTTATACATTGTTTTCTGTATATTCATTCTGTATCAAAAAAGCCCATTTTTCCTTTTGAACAGGTAAATACCGGTGAAAAGTTGTGCATAAATGCCAAAATAAATACACAATTGTTGATTATTACAGTCAAATGGTAAAAACGAATAAATATTCACAAAAAGGTGTTGACAATGCATAATTATGCGAGTATAATACAGCCATAGCCAATGATCAATGACTTCAGAAATTTAAAATTTAAATTAGTGAGGTAACTAAAATGAAAAAACTTCTTTCCCTTATCCTTGTAGCTTGCATGATCTTTGCATTCGCCGGCTGCGGCGCTTCCGATGAAAACGTACTTAAGGTTGCAATTTCCCCCGACTTCGCTCCGATGGAATTTGTTGATGCTTCCAAATCCGGCCAGGATTCTTACGTTGGTTTCGACATCTCCCTTGCAAAATTCATTGCCGAAGGCCTTGGCAAAGAACTTGAACTCGTTCCCCTTTCTTTCGATGCTTGCCAGGTAGCTGTTCAGGTCGGTTCCGTTGATATGTCCATCTCCGGTTTCTCCTGGACCGAAGAACGTGCAGCAAACTACAACCTTTCCGATTATTACTACGCAGGCGATAACGAAACCGAACAGGTAATCATCACCACCAAAGCAAACGAAGGCAAATTCGCCACCGCAGATTCTTTCTCCGGACTTAAAGTTGCAGCACAGACCGCATCTCTTCAGCTTGCACTTTGCCAGGAACAGCTTCCCGCTGACTGCGAAATCATCGAAGTAGTTGATCTTACCACTGCATTCCTCCAGCTCCAGAGCGGTGAATTCGACGCAATGGCAGTTGCAACCGGCCAAGCAGAAGTTCTTATCGCAAACAACCCCGAAATCGCAGCACTTTCCGGCTTCCAGTTCGAAGTTTCCGCTGAATATGAAGCAAACGTAATCATGCTCCAGAAAGGCGCAGACGAACTTACCGCAAAAGTTAACGAACTTCTTGCAGCAGCATATGAAGCAGGTTACTATGGCGTATGGTACGAAGAAGCTCTTGCACTTGCAGAAGGCGAGAACTCCCAGGAAGTAAGCTATGACGATGAAGGTAACATCGCCGGCTGATAAAAATCCCTAACAACAAATTTGCAGGGCGAAAAAACACTTTCGCCCTGCTTTTTCCGTAAATAACAACCCTTTTCCGGAGGACATATAATGTTCAGTTTAGCAACAATTTTAGAAAACATGAAAACCCTTCTTGAAAATTACTGGCAGGTATTTATTTTTGAAGGCGTTAAATACACTCTTATCCTTTCCGCGATCGCGGTTTTCTTTGGTTCGATCTTCGGCGTTGTAATCGCCCTTGGAAGAATGTCGAACTGGAAACCTCTTCATTTTCTCAACAAAAAGAAAGCAAAAAAAGGAATTGTTTATAAAATTTCCGAATTCAACCCCATAAGCTTCCTTTGCTCCGCATACACCGAGATCCTTCGTGATACCCCTCTTCTTCTTCAGCTTTATCTTTTTGTTATTATTCTTCCTACAATTATTAAAATTGCGGATTTTTCCATGTTCACCTGGACTTCCATCGCTCTTGCGCTCAACTCCGCAGCATACGTTTCCGAACTTATCCGCAGCGGTATTCAGGCAGTTGATAAAGGACAGACCGAAGCCGCCCGTTCCCTTGGTATGAACAAGATCCAGACCATGATAAGGGTCGTTCTTCCCCAGGCTGTAAAAAATATTCTTCCCGCAATCGGAAGCGAATTTGTTACCATCATTAAAGAAACTTCCATGGCTTCCACTTTCTTCATCGGCGACCTCATGACTTCCTACCTCAAGGTCAAAGGCGCAACCTATCTTGCTCTTGAAGCACTTATTATTGTAGCAATCATCTATTTCATTCTTACATTCGTACTCAGCAAAGTTATTCTTGCCTATGAAAGGAGACTCAACAGCAAATGATTCAGACCATCGATCTTTATAAAAGCTTCGGAGACCTCCAGGTACTCAAAGGCATTAATGAACACGTTGCACCGAGAGAGGTTATCTCCATAATCGGACCTTCCGGCGGCGGAAAATCCACTTTCCTTCGCTGCCTCAACATGCTTGAAACCCCCGATTCCGGCCAGATCATCTTCGAGGGCGTTGATATCACAAACGAAAAAGTCGATATCGACCTTCACCGCCAGAAAATGGGCATGGTTTTCCAGCATTTCAACGTTTTTCCCCATCTTTCCGTTCTTGAA
Organism: Oscillospiraceae bacterium; assembly: GCA_045636625.1. Taxonomy (GTDB): domain Bacteria; phylum Bacillota; class Clostridia; order Oscillospirales; family Ruminococcaceae; genus UMGS1668. Next base: position 29,786 of record JAZTXW010000031.1, on the reverse strand, counting down.
AACGTAACCCTTGCTCCGACCGTTGTAAAGAAAATCGCAAAAAGCGAAGCAACCGAACAGGCAATGGAACTTCTTAACCGCGTTGGCCTTGCAGAAAAAGCAAACGACAGCGCAACAAGCCTTTCCGGCGGACAGAAACAGCGTCTTGCAATCGTTCGCGCCCTTGCAATGGAACCGGTCGTAATGCTTTTCGACGAACCCACCTCCGCCCTTGGCCCGGAAATGGTCGGTGAAGTTCTTGACGTTATCAAAGGACTTGTTAAAGACGGTATGACTTCCGTTATCGTAACCCACGAAATGGGTTTTGCAAAAGAAGTCAGCGACAGAGTCGTTTTCATGGACGGCGGAATTGTTGCCGAAGAAGGAACTCCGGATGATATATTCAATCATCCCCAGAACCCCAGAACCAAAGATTTCCTCAGCAAAGTTTTGTATTGATTTTCCCGTGACGGGCGACCATTGCGGTCGCCCGTTTTTCTTTTACAAAAAGGAGCGTTTTTAAATGGATAAAAAAGAACTTTACGCATATATAGACGAAAACAAAGAAATTTTCGAAGAACTTTCCGATAAGATCTGGGGATTTGCTGAAATTTCCCTTAAGGAACATGAATCCGCAAAGGCTTATAAAGCTCTTCTCGCGGAACTTGGCTTTAAGGTTGAAACCGGACTTGCCGGGGTTGAAACCGCTTTTTCCGGAACTTTCGGAAGCGGAAGACCCGTCATCGGAATCCTCGGCGAATTTGACGCTCTTTCCGGTCTTTCCCAAAAGGAAGGACTTACCGTTCATGATGAACTTGTTACCGGAGGAAGCGGTCACGGATGCGGACACAACCTTCTTGGCGCAGGTTCCCTTTCCGCCGCGTACGCAATCAAAAAATACCTTGAGGAAAAAGGCGAAGGCTCCGGAACTGTTATTTTCTATGGCTGTCCCGGTGAAGAAGGCGGCGCAGGAAAAGCTTTCATGGCAAAGCAGGATCTTTTCTATGATCTCGACGCAGCCCTTACCTGGCATCCGGACGATTCCAACCAGGTTACAAGCGGTTCTTATCTTGCCTGCGTACAGGTTGAATATAAGTTTGAGGGCGTTGCCGCACACGCCGCCGGCTGCCCCCATATGGGACGCAGTGCCCTTGATGCGGTCGAACTCATGAACATCGGCGTTCAGTTCCTTCGTGAACATATGCCCATAAGCGACAGAATCCATTATTCCATAACGGATGCCGGCGGCATTTCTCCGAACGTTGTTCAGCCCACGGCGCAGGTCCTTTATATGGTACGTTCCGACACCGTCGCAAAAGTAAAAACTCTTCTTGCAAGGGTTGAGGATATCGCAAAAGGCGCCGCACTTATGACCGGAACTACCCTTAAACGCCGCTTTATCGACGGAACCGCGGACGTTGTTCCGAACTCCGTTCTTGAAAAAGCAATGTATAAAAACTTTGAGGAAACCGAACTTCCGGAATACACCGAAGAGGAACTTGCTTTTGCAAAAGAACTTAAAAAGACTTATCTTACGGACGGTCTTCCGGGCTTTGCATCGAACTTCAGCCCCGAAATCGCAAGCTTTGTTTCCGAAAAAACAAATGACGGCGAAAAGGCGCAAAACGATTTCCTTATGCCACTTTTCCACAGCGAGGTCACCCTTCCCGGTTCAACCGATGTCGGCGACGTAAGCTGGCAGACACCCACCGCCCAGATCAACACCGCAACCTGGACAAGCGGAATTCCCGGACACAGCTGGCAGGTCGTTTCCATGGGCAAATCCACCATTGCAAAAAAAGGAATGAACCTTGCGGCAAAAGTTATCGCCGCAACCGCTGTTGATCTTTTTGAAGATCCGAAGCTTCTTGCTGACGCAAAGGCAGAGTTCCTTGAGAAAACAAAATCCGGCTTTGTAAGCCCCATCGAAGACGGCGCGGTTCCCGCCATTGCCGGAGAAAAAATACTTTAAAAAGGGTTTCCAAATATAAAAAATCCCGTGCTCGTTCTGAGCACGGGATTTTTTTGTTTGAGCATCGGGAGTATCATTCAAGATTTTTTTCAAGTTTTTCAAGTTCCGCCATAAGTTCCTTCGGAAGCTTTTCTTCAAATTTTTTATAGAACTCACGGATTCCTTCCGCTTCGGTTTTCCAAAGATCTTTATCAACGGAAAGAAGTCCGGCAAGGGTTTCCTTATCGATATCAAGACCTTCGAGGTCAATATCTTCGGGTCTCGGTTCAAAACCGATTGCGGTTTCATCTGCTTCTGCGGTTCCGTCGCAGCGTCCGAGGATCCACATAAGAACTCTCATGTTGTCGCCGAATCCGGGCCAGATGAAATGACCTTCGTCATCGGTACGGAACCAGTTTACGTTGAAGATCTTCGGAGCTTTGTCGCCGAGTTTTTCGCCCATATCAAGCCAATGCTGGAAATAATCCGCCATATGATATCCGCAGAAAGGAAGCATTGCCATTGGGTCGCGGCGGACAACGCCAACTGCGCCTGCGGCTGCGGCGGTTGTTTCGGAAGCCATTGTGGAACCTACGAAAACGCCGTGTTTCCAGTCACGGGACTGATATACCAGCGGAGCGGTTTTTGCTCTTCTTCCGCCGAAGATCATTGCGGAAATCGGAACGCCTTCCGGATCGTCAAATTTCGGGCTTACGCAGGGGCAGTTCTTTGCCGGAGCGGTGAAGCGGCTGTTGGGATGGGCGGCTTTTTCCGTTGCGGCGGAACCGCTCCAGGGGTTGCCTTTCCAGTCGATTGCGTTTTCCGGAGGATTTTTATCAAGACCTTCCCACCAGACAGTGTTGTCATCAAGATTATGCGCAACGTTGGTGAAAATGGTGTTTTTCATGGTTGCCGCAAGAGCGTTGGGGTTGGATTTTACGTTTGTTCCGGGAGCAACGCCGAAGAATCCGTTTTCGGGGTTGACTGCCCAGAGGCGACCGTCTTTTCCGATTCTGAGCCATGCGATATCATCGCCTACGCACCAGACTTTATATCCTTTTTTCTGATAAAGTTCCGGAGGAATAAGCATTGCAAGGTTTGTTTTTCCGCATGCGGAAGGGAACGCGGCGGTAACGTATTTTATCTCGCCTTCCGGATTTTCAATTCCGAGGATGAGCATATGCTCCGCCATCCAGCCTTCTTTCCATCCCTGCCAGGAAGCGATTCTGAGCGCAAAGCATTTTTTGCCCTGGAGAACGTTTCCGCCATAGTTGGAGTTGAGGGACCAGATGGTGTTGTCTTCCGGGAACTGGACTATGTATCTCTGTTCCTCGTCAACGTCAAGGGAGCAATGGAGACCTTTTACAAAATCGGCGGAATCACCAAGCTGATCAAGAGCCTGCTGTCCCATTCGGGTCATGATCTCCATATTGAGAACGACGTAGATGCTGTCGGTAAGTTCGATTCCGATTTTTGCGAAAGGAGAACCAAGCTGACCCATGGAATAGGGCACAACGTACATTGTGCGTCCTTTCATTGCTCCGTCGGCAAGGGGGCGAAGACGTGCATACATTTCGTCTTTTTCGACCCAGTTATTGGTCGGGCCAGCCATTTCTTTTTTGGTGGTGCAGATGAAAGTTCTTGCCTCAACCCTTGCAACGTCGTTTTGTTTTGTTCTGTGAAGAAGGCATCCCGGAAGTTTTTCCGGATTAAGTTCCTCCATAAGTCCGGTTGCGACCGCCTCCGCTTTAAGAGCTTTTATCTGCTCTTCGCCGCCGGTTACCCAGACAACTTTGTCTGGTTTTACAAGCGCCTTCATTTCTTCGATCCATTCAAGTACATGAGAGTTGTTGGTCATAGTGACAGCTCCTTTCCGAAAAAAGACTTCTTTATGGGCTTATTATATACCAAAAAAATATTTTTGCAAGGGAATTTTGCAAGTTTTATTATGCTATCATGCAAATATTCCCTTGTATAAAGTTTTAAAAAAGGATATTTGCAATTATTTGAATTTAAAGTTGCAAATATCCTTTCAAAAAAACATATTTTATTCAAAATCCTCATCAATGGGCATGGTGGGTCTTGCGTTAAGGGAAAGATCCGCAAAATGTCCGGCAACAGCTTCATAATAAGCCTGGGAACCGATCATTGCCGCGTTATCTCCGCAAAGTTCAAGCGGAGGAACAAAAAGTTCAAGATGGCGGCGTTTGCATTCCCTTTCAAGCAACGCGCGCAGACCGCTGTTTGCGGAAACTCCGCCGGCGGCAACTATCGTTTTGTAACCGCCTTCTTTTGCCGCAAGCATTGCGCGGTCAACAAGCGCATGACAGATTACGTCCTGATAGGAAGCACAAAGGTCCGGGATATTTATTTCCTCTCCACGCTGCTCGGCATTATGCAGTATATTCACAACGGCGGTTTTAAGTCCGGAAAAACTCATATCAAGGGGGCAGCCTTCAACTCTCGGTTTCGGGAGATTGAACGCTTTGGGGTTGCCTTCTTTTGAAACTCTGTCAAGATGGACACCGCCGGGATACGGAAGACCCATTGCTCTTGCTGCTTTGTCAAAAGCTTCGCCTGCGGCATCGTCCCTTGTTTTACCCAGAATTTTAAATTTTGTATAATCGGAAACCTCGACAATATGGCTGTGTCCGCCGGAAACGACAAGACAAAGGAAAGGCGGCTTAAGCTCCGGATGGGCAAGGTAGTTTGCGGCAATATGTCCTTTAAGGTGGTGTACCGGGATAAGTTTTTTTCCGGTTGCAAGGGAAAGTCCTTTTGCAAAGTTTACGCCTACCAGAAGCGCGCCGATAAGACCCGGTGCGGCGGTCACAGCAATGTGATCAACTTCATCAAGGGTCATTCCCGCATCGGAAAGCGCTTTTTCCGCAACAGCAACAATATTTTCGGTATGTCTGCGTGAAGCAATTTCCGGAACGACGCCGCCGTAAAGACCGTGTTCCGCAACCTGGGTGTTTATTACAGAGGAAAGGATTTTTCTTCCGTCCTCAATTATTGCGGCGGCGGTTTCGTCGCAGGAAGATTCGATCGCTAAAATTCTCATATATTCATCGCCTTATCTAACGTATAAATTTCTATGATAATTATAGCGCATAGAGAAGATTTTTACAATATTTTGTTCAGCTTTCTCCCTTTATGTTTTCAAGAATTGCGTTTACGGAAATTTCTCCGGCAAACTTAAAAAGGGTCGAAGCCATTATTTTCTCGGCGGTGGTCCCGGTTCTTCGCGCGATGGTTTCATAAAATTTTGCGGCAGCAGGGTCAACATTAATCGTATATTTTTTCAAAGAAACATTTCTCCTTTTTTGTTTTGTTTTAGTTTTTGAATTTTTCCGTAAAATATGCCGCAAAAAAAAGCAGGACCACGTCCTGCTTTTTTAATCATTATTTAATTGCTGTAACAACTCTGTCGCGGCCTTCGTAATCTTTCATCACTGCGGCATTTTTATATCCGTTTTCAGTAAGGATTTCAGCAACGGCTTTTCCCTGGGTGTCGCCGATTTCAAAAGCGATCATTCCGTTTTCGTTAAGATTTGAAAACCAGTTTTTCGCGATTGCGCGGTAAAAATCAAGCCCGTCCGCTCCGCCGAAAAGCGCCGTTTCCGGTTCAAAGGTAACTTCCGTCTGAAGCTCCTTCATTTCATCTTCCGTTATATATGGCGGATTTGAAACGATGCAGTCGAAATTTCCGAACGGTTCAAGAGCGTCGCCCATGACCGTTTTAACAGGCTTTCCGTAGAACTCATTGTTCCTTTCAAGGTATCCGAAAGCTCCGTTATAAAGCTCTACGGCTGTCACGTCGGCGCCCGGAAGTTCCTTCGCAAGAGTTATTGCGATGCATCCGGAACCCGAGCAAAGGTCGATTATTTTCGGCGGCATTGTTCTTGAAAAATATTTAAGAATTATTTCGCAGAGAAGTTCCGTTTCCGGTCTTGGGATAAGAACCCCTTCGCCTACAAAAAATTTTCTTCCGAAAAATTCCCAGTTCCCGATAATATACTGGAGCGGATATCCGGAAATCCTTTTTTTGGCGGCGGCAAAAAGCTTTTCTTCCTCTTCGGAAGAAAGTTCTTTTTCCGGAACAGAAAATTCCGGATTCCTCGGAAGAGCAAGGAGATCTTCCATAAGCACGGAAACTTCAAAGGCAGGAGAATCCACCCCTGCCTCGACAAAGCGCTTTTCTGTTTTTTCAAAAGCTTCTTTTACTTTCATCAGTATGCTGCATCCTCCGGATTTTCGGGCAAAACGGGTTTTACCGCGGCGATTGCAATTTCGATCATGCTGTCATCCGGTTCCTGGGTGGTGAAATTCTGGAACCAAAGGCCCGGTGCGGAAATAATTCTTGTAAGCCAGTTGTCATGGCGTCCGGCAAACTTGATGATTTCATATGAAATTCCAACCGTGATGGGAAGCATAAGGATCTTGAGAAGGATTCTTATGAGCATGTTGTCCCAGGTTATAACGGAGGAAACAAGAATGCTTACAACAAGAACGATAAGAAGAAAACTGGTTCCGCATCTCGGATGGAAGCGCTGTTGTTTTCTTACGTTTTCAACTGTGAGTTCAAGACCTTTTTCATAGCAGAAAATGGTTTTATGTTCCGCGCCGTGGTACATAAAGGTGCGGCGGATATCGCTCATTCTGGAAACTCCGATTACATAAACGAGGAACATCGCAATTTTAATAATACCCTCGATTGCGGAAAGAGCAACTTTATTTTCAACATAGTTTCCGACAAATCCGGCAATGAATGCGGGTACTCCGAAGAAAAGACCGATCGCAAGCACGGCGGCAACAAGGGTTATAATGGTGCTGAAAACCGCACCAGCAGCTTTTCCGAAAACTTTGTTGAGCCAGAGTTCAAGCTTATCAGGTTCTTCCTCCTGTCCCGAAATTTCGGCGGATTTCATAAGGCAGTCATAGCCTTTTATAAGAGTATCGACGAAGTTGAAGGTTCCTCTGATGAAAGGAATTTTGCGAACTCCGGTAAGCTGTTTTGTATCCCAGACGGAAAGGTCGATTTCTCCGTTAGGTTTTCTTACGGCCATTGCGCTTTTGAACGGGCCTTTCATCATGATTCCTTCGAGAAGAGCCTGGCCGCCGACGGAAGTTTTTATTGCGCAGGATTGTTTTTCGTTCTGTTCCATAATATCTCCTTTTCGTTATTTATCTATCGGAAGGCGGATCGTAACGGTTGTACCCTCACCCTCAATGCTGTCGAGCATGATTTCTCCGCCATGCATTCTTATGATTTCATCGGCAACCGCAAGACCGATTCCGCTTCCGCGGCGGGTTGCGTTGCCTTTGAAGAATTTTGTTTTTACTTTTTCAAGCTGGTCCGCCGGAATTCCGATTCCGGTATCTTTTACAACGATATCAACAAATCCGTTTTCAAGACGGATGGCGGAAATCGTTACGCTGCCGCCTTCGTCGCTGTATTTAAGGGCGTTGTCGATTATGTTTACAAAAACCTGGCGAAGCCTGTTTTTGTCGCCGGTGACGGCAATAATATCGTCGTTTTCGTTATATATAAGCGCCTTTTTCTCCCTGATCGCGCGCTGCTCGAAAGTGAGCACCGCTTCGGAAAGTTCGGCAATTATATCGAGTTTCATGGGCTGAAGGATCATTCTTCCGCTCTGGAGCCTTGAGAAATCCAGGAGTTCCTCGACCATTACGGAAAGACGTTCGGTTTCGCCGATTATAACGCCCATTCCCCTTTGCAAGGTTGCGCTGTCTATGGAATTATCCTTCGAGGAATCCTCGAGCATTTCTGCCCAGCCTTTTATTGCGGTAAGGGGCGTTCTGAGTTCATGGGAAACGGAGGAAATAAAATCGTTTTTCATTCTTTCCGTTGCGCCAAGTTCATCCGCCATGTAATTTATGGTATCGCAAAGGTCGCCGATTTCATCATCGGTATTCTTTTCGATTTTTGCGTTAAAATCGCCTTCGGCGATCTTTTTTGCGGTTTCTCCGATTTCGCCAACCGGTTTTACAATGGAGTTTATAAAAAACGAACCGGAAACAAGCACGAAGAAGATAATTGCGGCACAGATTATGCTCGATCCTATGATGAGCACGGTTATCTGGGAATCCACTTTTTCAAGGGAGGTAACAAGGCGGAATGCGCTGAAATTTTCCGTTCCGCCTTCGGGAACAACCGTTACGGACATTATTTTTTCCCCGCTGACTTCTCCGATATATTCCGCGGTTTTCTCTGCGGAATTTTCAGCTTCAAAACAATCCGGAGTAAGAGAACTTCCATCCGGAAAAAATCCGCTTGAGGTAAGGGTTACCCTTCCGTTTTCGGTAAGCACCATAAGTTCCATTATATTGCGTTTTTCAAAAGAGGTGACTATTCCCCGGAAATAATCCTCGTAATCGCCGGTCCCTTCGGAATGGTATTTTGAAAGAAGACCGGAAACGGTTTCCGCCTGGGAATAAAGCACTCTTTCCGCGCTTCCGTAATAATAATCCTTTATGGAAAAGGCTATTACCATTTCAAGCGCAATAAGTATTACAAGAATGACGCCGAAACTGTTGAAGATCCAACGTCTGGTGATTTTTTTGACTGCCATTTCCGGCGCCCTCCTTTCTTTTAAAATCCTTCTTTATTCCAAAGGACGCAAAATCTTATGCCATCCATTTATAACCGAATCCCCAGACTGTCTGGAGATGTGCCGGGTTGGAAGGTTCCTCCTCAATTTTCATGCGGAGTCTTCTGATATTTACGTCAACGATCTTATCGTCGCCGTTATAGCTTTCGCCCCAGATACGCTCGAGGATATTTTTTCTTTCAAGCGCGGCGCCTTCGTTGCCCATAAAAAGCTCCATAAGCTGGAACTCGACCTGGGTAAGATCAATATGCGTTCCGTTTTTGGTAAGGGTCCTGCTGATAAGATTAAGTTTGAACGGTCCGGAAACAAGTTTGTCATTATGGGTGTTTTCCGGAGTTGCCGAAATTCTTCTGCAAATCGCATCGACCCTTGCGGTAAGTTCGCTTGGGGAGAAAGGTTTTGTAACATAGTCATCCGCTCCGAGCATGAGTCCGTTGACTTTATCCATCTCCTGGGATTTTGCGGAAAGCATGATTATTCCGACGGTGCTGCACTTTTTTCTCATATGCTGGCAAACGGCAAACCCGTCGATTCCGGGCATCATAATATCAAGAAGAACAACGCTGAAATCGTTCGGAGATGCTTCGTAATATTTTATCGCGTCTTCGCCGCAGCAAGCATCAACAACTTCGTATCCCGCGCGGCGGAGAGTTATAACTTCAAATTCGCGGATAGCGTCCTCATCTTCGCAAACAAGAATCTTTTTCATCAAATCATCCCTCCTGTGTGGATATCATAATAAAACGGTCTTTATAACTTTCGGGGTCAAGGAAAAATTCGCTTTGTTCCCCGACTTCTGTTTTTATATAATAATTTTTTGTTTCATCATCCGAAGCAAGAATATGATCCTCGTATTTATCCTGATAATCGCTTTTCATTACCGCATGGATCTCGAGGATAACGTCCCCTGTTTCGGAATCGGTGAATATGATTTCATCCGAAAAAGCTCCCTTGCTTACGGTTACTTTTTCGTTCCAGCTTTCCGGGACGGAGAAGAAATATCCGTTTTCGGCGTTGAAAATTCCGTTTTCAACCGGATAGGCGGTCATTCCGTCGCATCTCATATACCGGAGATAATATATTTTTTCGCTTGCTTCCCGGGCATAATCTTCGCGGTATTCCACCGGAAGTTCAATAAGTCCGTCGCCGTTTATATCTGTGCAGGCTGCTTTCGTATTGCGAAGGAAGATTCCGCGTTTTCCGTAATCTTTTCCCACAACAACAATTATTCCCTGGGGGTCCTCTTCGGTTTCTTCGGGTTCGGATTCAATGAAATCCGCAATAAGATATCTTTTTGCTTCGTTTCCTTCAAGAGCTATCATCTCGGTAAGATAAACTCCCTCGTATATTTCGGAATCGATAAAATAGAAATATCTGTTTTCTTTTCCGGAAGGTTCTTCGTTTTCGGAATTTTCATTTCCGTGTGCGCTGACAGTATAAAGCGCGCCGACAGTTTTTGAATAGATGTCGTCATAGCCGGAATATATGGAGATATCTTCCGTTACGGAAATCACTCCATCAACGCTGTGGACAATATTTACGATGGTTCTTCCGCTGAGGCTTCCGTCAAATATGACGACCTCTCTGAAACCGTCGCCGTTCATATCAACGATATCCGCGCCTTCGCCCGGAACTTTGAATATTGTTTCAAGTCTTTCGTCGCGATAGCGGTATATTCCCGCTTCCTGTTCCCATTTTATGACAAGGACGCTGTTTGTTTCATCAAGTTCCGCAAAGTTCACGCTTTCCATATCCCCATAGAAACCCGCGGCTTCATATACGGATACCCAGGAATCATCTTCCTTTTCAAGCACGTTGATCCTTGTGCTTTCGTCGGAAAGGGAATAAAAAGCCATGGCTTCCTCTGTTCCGTCACCATCAAGGTCGCGGAAAACAAAGGCGGAGTTCACTTCACCTGTTTTAGGATATTTGAGGACATAGCTTTCTCCGATAACTTCCGTAAGGGCGGCGTTGAGTTTTTCCTGTTCCTCTGTCATAAGCGGAGGATTAAGCAAAGCTTCGGTATCCGCTTCAAAAAAAGTGCATCCGGAAAAAGCGGCAGAGAGCAGCATAACCACAGCCGAAAGAAGAATTTTTTTCATATATGCGGACACCTCCTTTTTTTATACTATTCTATCTTATAATATAATACAAAAAGCCTTTCTTTGTCAATTAATAAGAAGTAAACATTATATAAAACAAAAAAACAGCGGCATAAAAAATGCCGCTGAAAATATTTTTTTACAATATTCGGGTTTTAATTCCCCTGTTTACATGGTAAAATAAGCTTATCACTTATCCATGCTGTCTTCGCAGTTTTTGATAAGGCTGAAAAGGCTTGAGGCAAAAAGAGGATAGTTTCTTGCAAGGGTTTCGGAAGAAAGGTTCATGTTTTCTTCCTTTACCGAAGAATCCCCTTCAAGCTTCTTTGTTCTTGCTTCGCAGGCTTTCATATAGGAATCAGCACTTTCGAGCGCGCAGGAAGAAGGAACGCTGAAGGTATTCATATTGTTTTTCGGGTTAAAAGAGTATATAATTCTGAACATACGGTAAACCGCCGCCATCAGATATCCCGAAACCTGTTTTGTAAGTTCCTTGCTCTGGCTTTTTGAAAGAAGATCGAAAAGTACGTTAAGGGAGTTTGCGATAAGTTTTTTATTGATTACCGGAAGAACGCCCGCACCGGAAAAAGTGTTTTCTTTTCCTGCGGAATCCGGTTCCGGAATATCTTCAACAGTAAGGGTCATGCCGTCGGGATCCGCACTTCTTCCAAGAAGATAGTCTGCGGAAACCCCATAAAAATCCGCCGCGCGGATCAGAAAATCAAGTCCGCATTCGCGGATTCCTTTTTCATAATGAGAAAGAAGCGCCTGGGAAACGCCAAGCTGGTTCGCGGCTTCTTTCTGGCTTATTCCTTTTTCTTTTCTTAAAAGCGACAAAACGCGAGGAAAATCCGTTTTCATATATAAAATCCACCTTTTTTCGATTACTGTTTGTATAGTATAAACTTTTTCATACAATTTGTAAAGTGTTTTTTCAGGAGGAATTATGGTTACTTACAGAATTCATCTTCTCCGCCACGGAATGGCGGAAGACCCGGAAAAGAAAATCTGCCTTGGCTGCAAAAGCGACCCCGCTCTTACCCCCGAAGGCACCGAAGAACTTCGCGAGCTTATGGATACCTATCAGTATCCCTATGCCGAAAAAGTCTATTGCAGTCCTTCTCTTCGCTGCAAACAAACCGCAGAAATACTTTTCCCCGAAACCGATTTTGAAATAATGGACGAACTTAGGGAATGCGACCTTGGAGATTTTGACGGAAAACCCATGACCGAGCTTCTTGAAAACCCGGCTTTCATCGGTTGGGTCGAAGGAAAATGTCCGCCGCCTAACGGAGAAAAATCCGACGAATTCGCAAGCCGCATTGCATGCGCTTTTGATGACATTATCCACGACATGTCCAAAAACCACCTCATCGAAACCGCGGTTGTGACCCACGGAACCGTGATCATGGGTCTTTGCGCCATGTGCGGATATCCAAGACAGGAAATGCGCTATTGGGCATCCAACAGCGGCTGCGGCTATACCCTCAGCACCTCCGTATCCATGTGGATGCACGACCAGTGTTTTGAGGTTATTTCCACCCTTCCGTTTGAAAATCGCGATGAAGAAGACGAGCCCCAGCTTTCCGAGGAGGAACGCGAATGGAACTTTTTCGAATAATCAAAGACGACGCTAAAAGAGCAGTCCGCTTTTTTGGCGGAAGATCCGTTGCTTCCGCCATAACGGTCGCGTTGGTCTGGCTTTCGGTTTCCGCTGTGGAAACGCTTCTTACCTTTGCCGTTTCCGGATATTCAGCCCTCTTTGCGGATTACGAAACGCTCTTTTCATCGCCTGAGATGATCGCGATCATGGTTTTTATTTCCCTTTTGTGGCTGTTTGTCGTTCCGCCTCTTCTTCTTGGATACACAAAACTCCACCTTGCCTTTGCGGAAGGAAGGGACGAAAGTTTTGCGCTTTTGTTCGATATGTTTTCCTCCGCGAAAAAATTCTTCGGTTCAATTCTTTTTTCCGTCATGTTTTGCCTTCGGTACGCGGTTCTGATCTTTTTTACAATCGCGCCGGCAGGAGCGCTTTTCTGGTTTTCGGAAACATGGCTTGTTGGTGAAGAAAGGATTTTTGAACTTCTTCGGGTGACTATCGGACTTCTTGCCGCGGCAATAATCACTCTTTCCGTTTCTCTCGGAATCATTTTTTCCATGCGCTGGAGCCTTGCGCCTTATTACCGTGCAGCCGGAAACGGGATACACCGTTCCTTCGTTCTTTCCGCAAAAGCTGCCAAAGGCCGATATATCGATATCATCAGTTTCCGTTTTTCCTTTATCGGCTGGGCAATGCTTTCCTTCCTGATAGTGCCTCTTGTTTTTACTCTTCCCTATTATTCCATCGCAAACGCCATTCACGCAAAGTATCTTATCGAAAAATACAGCCGTTCATTTGTTGAAGTTCCCGAAAGCATCGGGGAAACTCCGGTCACAGAAATATATTGACGGCAAAAACGCTTAATATCGCGGCGGCAATATCCGCTGTCAGCGCGGCAGGAACTGTGTTCCTGCCTTTTTTTATTCCTGCTGCGCCGTAATATACCGCAACGGTATAAAAAGTGGTTTCGCTTCCGCCCATCAGAACGGAAGCGGTTTTTTCCGCAAAGGAACCCACAGCAAGATTTTCACAAAGTTCTTTATAATAACCCAGCGCCGCTGAACCCGAAAAAGGACGCAGCAGCGCAAGCGGAATAATCTCCTCCGGAAAACCGATTTTTTCCGCAAGAGGAAGGAAAAGACTTATAATCCATTCCATAACGCCGCTTTCCTTCAGCATCCCGACCGCGGTCATCAGAAAACAAAGGGAAGGCAGTATTGAAAAAGCGGACTGTACCCCTTCCTTCGCGCCTTTTGTAAAAGAATCAAAAATATCCGTTTTTTTATAAACCGCAAATCCTGTTATCAGCGCGGTCATCATCGGAACAACAAAATCAGCGCCCATTTTTGCTACCCCTTAAAAAACCGATTTTTGCCGCGGCAATTCCGATAATCAAGGAACACAGACTTACAAACCACACCGCCGGAAGAATATCCATAGGATTTTCCGCCCCGGATTCAAGACGGATCGACGCAACGGTTGTCGGAATAAGCTGGAGCGAAGCGGTATTCATAACCACAAAGCAAACCATTTCCTTCGTTGCGGAATCCGAAAACCCGGAAAGCCTGTGCAGTTCTTTCATTGCGGCTATTCCAAGCGGGGTTGCGGCATTTCCAAGACCGAGAAGATTTGCCGTAATATTCATCGAAATCGCATCCATAGCCTTTTTCTCTTTCTTTATTCCGGGAAAAACAAGGGACAGCAGCGGGTTCAAAGCCTTTTTTACAAGATTTGCAAAACCGCTTTGTTCCGCAACTTCCATGATCCCGCTCCAGAAACAGAGGGAACCCATAAGTTCCAGCGAAAGTTCTGCCGCATCCAAAGAACTTTTCAGCACGGCGTTTGAAACTTCGCGCATTTTTCCGTTTGCAATCCCGGATACTATTGAAATCAACACGGCAGAAAAAAAGAATTTTCCCATAATTTCCCCCTTTTTGCTAATTTTTAATATTTTGTAAAGTTTTTTCGCGGCCTTTGTTTTATCTTGACAAAAAAAGGAAATTACTGTATATTGAAAACACAAAATGTAAAATAATGGGAGGGACAGTATTATGAAATCTACCGGAATCGTCAGAAAAGTTGATGAACTTGGAAGAATTGTTTTGCCAATAGAACTTCGCCGCACCCTCAACATCGAGGAAAAGGACGCCCTTGAAATATATGTCGATGAAAACGCCATTATGCTCAAAAAATACGAACCTGCCTGTATCTTCTGCGGAAGCGCCGACGGAGTAAGCGAATTCAAAGGCAAAAACATCTGTGAGCATTGTCTTAAAGAGCTTACAAAATAATCTCATATAATTCAAAATCCCCGTGCTCATTTTTGAGCACGGGGATTTTTTTAATCTTCATCGTCCCAGTCTTCATATTCCTGGGTCCCGTCAAAAGCAAGGCGCATCAGAAGCGCGTTTTCTTTGGGATTTGTATAATAATCTTTCCGGATTCCGCAGAAAACGAATCCGGCTTTTTCATAAAGGTTTATTGCGGCAAGGTTTCCTGACCTTACTTCCAGAAAAATAACGTCCGTTTCTTTTTCGCGTACCGCTTCGATAAATTTTTCTATAAGCGCTTTTGCGATTCCTTTGCGGCGGAATTCCGGCGCAACCGCAACGTTGAAAATTTCGGTTTCACCCGCAACGGTCCTTCCGCCGATATATCCGGCAAGTTCATCGCCGCAGAAAGCTCCGAAAAAATCCGCAAGGGGACTTTTTATTTCAGAAAGAAGCGTCGCTTCGCTCCAGGGATTTGAAAAACAGAGTTTTTCTATTTTTGCCGCAGCGGCGGAATTTTCTTCCGAAAGGCGTTTTATTTCAAAACTCATTTTTCACTCCACCTTGCGTAATCGAAGTTGTGCACGTTTTCCCCGCGGAGATAATAACATCTTGGAACACGGCGCGAAACCGCGCAGATTATTTCATAGTTTATGGTTCCTGCAAGGGCGGCAACCTCATCTACCGAAACAAAAGCTTCGCCGTCCCTTCCGAAAACAGTTACGATATCCCCTTCCTCTGCTTCCGGAACATCGGAAACATCGAGCATGGTCTGATCCATACATACGCTTCCGGCCACGGGAACGTATTTTCCGCGGACTATCATTCTGCCTTTGTTGGTAAGAAGCCTGTGGTATCCGTCAGCATAGCCGATGGCGGTTGAAGCAACTTTCATATCCTTCGGCGCGGTGAATCTTCTTCCATAGCTTATGCAGGCGCCTTTTTCGTAATCCTTGGTCATGCTTACGACCGTTCTGAGTTCCATTGCGGGTCTGAGTTTTACCCTGCAGGTAACCTCCTCATGGGAAGACGGATAGAGTCCGTAAAGGATTATTCCTGGACGCACCATATCAAGATGCATTTCCGGATAGCAAAGCACAGCGGCGCTGTTGCAGCAATGGCGGATGCCGACTTCTATTCCTTTTGCTTTAAGGGCATCGCAAATGCGGCAAAAACGGTCATACTGAAGTTTTGTATATGCCACACCTTCCGGGTCGGTTTCGTCCGCGGATGCAAAATGGGTGAAAGCGCCGGTAACTCTTATATTCGGGAGCTTCGCGGTTTCCTCCGCTTCGGAAAGGGCTATATCAAAATTATCTTCGGAACAGACAAAGCCTATGCGGCCCATTCCCGTATCGAATTTAAGGTGGACGTCAAGAGTCACTCCGAGCTTTTCCGCCTCTTCGGAAAGCTCCTTCGCATAGCGAAGGGAATACGCGCTTTGGGTTATGTTCCATTTAGCAAGATCCGAAACGCATTCCGCCGGGGTGTTTCCAAAAATAAGGATAGGCTTTGTAACTCCGCTTTCTCTTATTCCAAGAGCTTCCGCGAGGTTTGAAACTCCGAACCAATCCGCGCCCGCGTCTTCAAGGAAAGGCGCTGTCATTCTGTCGCCGTGACCGTAAGCGTCGGCTTTTACAACGGCCATGACCATGGATTTTCCCACGTGGGCTTTTATTTTTCTGAAGTTGTAATCGATCGCATCAAGGGAGATATCCACCCATGTTCTGCGAAGGACTTCACTTTTCGTCATTTTTGTCCCTCCTGTCTTTTATCCACATAAGGATATACAGGCCTATTATATTAAACCCAAGAGAGAAATATAGCAGAACCGTTGAAAAAATGCTTTCGGTAAAAAGCAAAAGAACAAGACAGCCCGCAAGGCAGGTCATTCCCGCCCCGATAAAGGCAAGGCCTTTCTTTTTGCTGGAAAGTCCTTCCCAGAAACTGATGATACTGTTCATGGCGTTCCTTTCGGCATTAAGGAAGATAATAGTTTATGATTTCTTTTGCGGCGGCTTTGTTATCTTCGGAAAGCATAAGCATTATTACAAGCTCGCCCTCGCCGTAGATTTCGGCTTCCATTGCGATATCGAAAGAATCATATACGTCATAATTTCTGAATTCGCTTATGCGGTCGTCTTTGCGGTTGCCAAGCGATTCTATAACTTCTTCCGCTTTTCCTTCTTTTACACGGATCAGCGCCACATCGGCAGCGCCGTAGCTTCCTTCCGCATATCGGATATCATACGAAATCACGTTTTTAAGATCGAGATAAAACTGTTCCTCAAGAAAAGTTTTATCTTCGGCTTTTATTACACTTTTTCCGGTAAGTTCGCTTATTGCGATTTTTTTATAAATTTCATCAGCAACAAGGGAAAGATCGAGCATATCGTAGCTGAATTCCTCCGGATTGGTCTCCTCTTCGTTTTCGTTACGGTTTGCACATCCGCAAAAAACAAGCAGAAGAAGCGCGGCAATTACCGCAAAAAGAATTTTTTTGTTTTTCATTCGCGGCGCCTCCTTTCATACAACAAAAAATTATAATATGATTTTAATATTCTTTGGTTAACTGTTTGTTAATAATGGGCATAATTAATCTATTATAGAGTAATTATATTACATTTTTCCGTTTTAGACAATATAAAAATTTTTTTGAAAATTTATTAAATAAAAGGTTTTTTATGGTTGACAAATCCAAAAACCTTTGATATAATAGTTCGTGCCTTATGCGGATGTAATTCATTGGTAGAATGCCAGCCTTCCAAGCTGGATAGGGGGGTTCGATTCCCCTCATCCGCTCCAATTTGCGCCGTTAGCTCAGCTGGATAGAGCATCTGCCTTCTAAGCAGAGGGCCGGGGGTTCGAGTCCCTCACGGCGCGCCAAAGGCAGTTCAATAAGTTGGGCTGCCGGATATGGTGGATGTAGCGTAGCTGGCCTAACGCGTCAGATTGTGGCTCTGAAGACCGTGGGTTCGAATCCCACCCTCCACCCCATATAAAACGACTTTCGCCCATAGTGTAAAAACTGTGGGCGCCTTTACTATAGTTTAATATTGGGGCGTCGCCAAGCGGTAAGGCACAGGACTTTGACTCCTGCATCTCGTGGGTCCGAATCCCGCCGCCCCAACCAAAAAAGTCCTTTCCCGTTCGGGAAAGGGCTTTTTTATTTTATTTTTAAATTTTTTCGTTTCCATGCAACAAATCCTTGAAAAAACAACACTATATATATGAAACGTTTTTTTGAGGAGTGGTTTTTTTGAGAATTGTTCTTGCTTTGCTGATTTCCGTAACGATCGTTCTGTCTTTTTGCGGCTGTATAAACAGCGAACCCGCAAACAATGAAAACCCTGTTCCGGAACCCGTTCTTCCGGAAGAATCCCTTCCCGAAGAAAACGGAGAATGGAAAAATTTTATTGAAGAAATTTCCGCCGAGGGAATATCCCCCGAGGAAACCGAAAAGCTTCTTGAACTCGGATATGAACAAGAGGAAATCATGGAAATGGAAATTCCGAAAATAAAACGGGCTTTGCTTGCGGCGGAATTGGGGATAAGCAAAGAAACCCTTGCCCTTGCGGATTATCTTGTTGAAAACCCGGAAATAGCGAACGATGACAAACAGTTCATTTCGTTCGGTCTTTATAAAACCGTACGCACGGAATACGTTGAGGATTTTCTGACTGCGGTCAAAAAATGCGAACCCTGTAAAATCGCCGGAATACTTACCGGTTACACCATGCCTTTTTTCTTTGAAATTTCCTATGAACCCGGCGGCGCGATCGAAATAATCAATATCTGGCGGGAAAATATACGTTTTGCGGAAATGACCGAGGTCTATGAAACAAAAAGCTTCTGGTATTTTACCGACGGAAACGGAAACGATTTTTCCATCCTTAAATCCGCAACCGGCGACAGAATAATCGATGAAAATTATGTTCCCGGAAGCGACATTCCCGGAATGCCCGTTACTGCAGAAGAAGCCGCCGCGGAAGCGGAAAAACTCTTTGTGATTTCCCTTGCCGGCGAAGACGAAAGCGAAAACGACAACTCGCTCCGTCTTTACAGTTCCTGGGGTTTTGCTGTAAGGGAAGAAGATTACAAAAACGGAAAAGCAATAATGGAAAGCGAATGTGAATTTGTTGTTGATTCAAGTTTCACCATCGACGAAAAACCCTATTACTGCGTTTCGATTTACTGCGAAGGAAATGATATCGGCCGCGTTTACTGCATCGGTGCGGAAGATATCCGTTCCGCATACAGCATAGGTATGGCAAACGGCGAAACCGTTCCTATAGAATATATCGGCAAACCGGAAATCGCCATTGAAAAGCAATAACGAATTTTCCCTCCTCCTTTTCTTTTGATTATATACTCCCGCTTTCACGGAAAGCAAAAAAACAGGTCTGCACAAAAGTGCAGACCTGTTTTTTGTTTTTATGCTTCAAGTTCGGGTACTTTGAACGATTCCTTTACGGTGATCTCTCCTTCTTCGGCAGAAACGGAAATTGCCGAAAGTTTTTTGTCCGCGTTATCAACAATAAGTTCGCAGACTTTATCTTCAATATCCTTGCGGATAACCCTTACAAGATCCCTTGCGCCGCCTTTGTTTCCGTGGGATTTTTTCGCGATCGCTTTAAGGGCGGCATCGTCATAGGAAAGATCGATTCCCTTTTCTCTGAGCGGCTGGCGAAGTTCATCAAGGCGAAGAGCGGCGATTCTTTCGTAATCTTCCGCGGAAAGATCGTGGAACACGACGATTTCGTCAACTCTTCCGATGAATTCCGGACGAAGGAACTGGGCAAGAGCTTTATAAACTTTATCTTTTTCAAGAGTATAGGAATCTCTTCCGAAACCGAGAGCTTTTTCCTTGTTTTCGCTTCCAGCGTTGGAAGTCATTACAATAACGGTGTTCGCGAAGGAAACGGTTCTTCCGTGAGCATCGGCGATTTTTCCTTCGTCAAGAATCTGGAGAAGGATGTTCATAACGTCCGGATGCGCTTTTTCGATTTCATCAAAAAGGATTACGGAATATGGCTTTCTGCGGACTTTTTCGGTAAGCTGACCGGCTTCATCATAACCGACATAGCCGGGAGGGGAACCGACGATTCTTGAAACGGCGTGTTTTTCCATAAATTCGGACATATCAAGGCGGATAAGCGGATCTTCCGTCTGGAACATTTCGCCGGCAAGAACTTTTACAAGTTCGGTTTTTCCAACTCCGGTGGGTCCGACAAAGATAAAGGAAGCGGGACGGCGTCTTGCGGAAATCTGGACCCTTGAACGTTTTACCGCCGAAGCAACAAGTCTGCAGGCTTCGTCCTGACCGATAACGTGCTGTTTAAGGGTTGCCTCAAGTTCGCCAAGCTTTCTGAGGTCGCTTTCCTGGACCTTGCTTGCGGGAATTCCTGTCCAAAGTTCGATTACCGTTGCAAGGTCTTTCGGAGCAACTTCCGCCGCAAGAGCAATGGGTTCAAGGCGGTTATGCTCGATTTCAAGCTGGAGAGCTTCCGCTTTTGCGGTGGCAAGAGCTTCGTAATCTATGGTTTCCTCCTGCTGAAGCGCCTCTATCTTTTCCTGAACGGCGCGGAGTTTCTGTCCGCTTATCTCGTATTCCGCAAGTTCCTTGTTGGCGAGAGCGGAACAGGAACAGGCTTCATCAAGAAGGTCGATGGCTTTATCCGGAAGGAAACGGTCGGTTATATATCTTTCGGAAAGGCGGACGCAGCTTTCGATAAGCTCGTCGCTTATTTTTACATGGTGGAATTTTTCATAGTTGGGAGCGACACCTTTAAGGATCTCGATGCTGTCTGCAACGGAGGGTTCCTCGACGGTTACGGGCTGGAAACGGCGTTCAAGAGCGGCGTCCTTTTCGATATGCTTTCTGTATTCGTTAAAGGTCGTGGCGCCGATCACCTGGAGTTCGCCTCTTGAAAGAGCCGGTTTAAGGATGTTCGCGGCATTCATGCTTCCTTCGGCGTCGCCTGTTCCGACGAGATTATGTATCTCGTCAATGAAAAGGATTATATTTCCCTCGCGCTTGACTTCCTCAACAAGTCCCTTTACCCTGCTTTCAAACTGTCCGCGGAACTGTGTTCCGGCAACAAGAGCGGTAAGATCGAGCATCCAGAGTTCCTTTCCCGCAAGCTTTGCCGGAACTTCGTTGGAAGCGATCTTCTGGGCGATTCCTTCCGCGATTGCGGTTTTTCCTACACCCGGTTCGCCGATGAGACAGGGGTTGTTTTTTGTGCGGCGGTTAAGGATCTGGACAACTCTTCCGATTTCGCGGTTTCTTCCGATAATGGGGTCAAATCCGCCGTTCTTTGCCTTTTCGGTAAGGTTTTCGCAATAAAGATTCAGATATTTCTTTTCTTCCTGTTTTCCTTTTTTACCGGTTTTCTTCGGGTTTTTGGGTTTTTCTCCGTCAGCAGAGGGAACGTCGTTCTGCGGCATCATATCGCCGAAGATGCTGTTGAGAAAGGGAAAAGCCTGGGCTCCGCCCATTTCAAAATTCTGGTCTCCCTCTTCATCAAAACCCATCATCTGTTCGCTGATGGCATCAAGTTCCTCTCCGGAAATTCCCATTTTGTTCATAAGATCCTCAACGGGTTTTATTCCAAGTTCCTTGGCACACTGGAGACAGAGACCTTCGTTGAAGGTTTTGTCGCCTTCCATTCTTGTGACAAAAACCACTGCCATTCTTTTTTTGCATCTTGAACAAAGCATACTGTTCATCAAAAATCCTCCATGGGAAATAATTCATTTATATAACAAATTTTCCGCCGCATACCGCTTCATAGACATTGCGGAAAAGATAGGTTTCCGAAATAATTTCCTCGGAAAAATATTCCGGAAAAATTCCGGCGGAAATTATAAGGTTGAGAATAAAAGCGCCTGCGCAAAGTTCCAGAATTCCGTTTGCAATTCCGAAAACTCCGCCGAAAAAGCTGTTGAATCCGCCGATTATGGGTACTTCGTTTACTATTTTTGAACCTTTTGCAACAAAAGAAACAACCGTTGCAAGAATGATCAGCGAAACAGCAAAAATAACCGTTTCAAGAATCGGTTCCACAACCGGGCGCACTATGCTTTCCTCAACCGCCAGAGCTATTGCGGAATAATCGATCCCCATTGATTCAACAAGGCTTTCCGCCGCACCGCTGAAATCAAAAAGCAGATGCGATATCGCCGGAAGACTTTCCACCGCTTCGGTAAGTCCTTTTATAACGCTTTCGGTATCCACAGCGTTTGCGATGGAATTTTCCATATTGTGTATCACCGCTGGCTGAACGGCGGTTGTATATATTATTGACGCACACATGCGGCTTATCACAAGCGCAGCAACAATCGAACAGATGTATCCGACAGTCTGTATTGCCGTTTTTGCAAAACCGTTTTTTGCGCCTTTTTTTATGCAGTTAATTACAATAACGATTGCAAGGATATCATAAATTATCGAAATGAAATTCAAAAGCGGAGATTTTCTCCTTTCGGCAAAAATAGATTTCAGATAAAAAATCCTTTTTCCGCTGTGTTCCTGCAGCGGACCGGTTGTTCCCATTTTAAGGGAAAATATACTTATTTTTCAACTTTGCAAAGTCTGTCGCGGGTCACGGCGAAAAGGTTTTCTCCGGTAAGGTCTATAAGAACCGCGTCCTGCTCCGAATCAAAAACCGCGGTGTTTTCACCGGAATTTGTGAAAACGAAGGCTTTTCCGGAACAATATACCGCCGTTCCGCTTCCGCTTCTGTCGCTGCAGATATATTTTCCGCTTACGGAGGAAGTTTTTATTTCCTCAAGTTTTTCTCCGAGGAAAAGAACATCCGTTGCGCGTTCCTCGGTGAAACGGTCAAAAACAAGGGTTGCTCCGTCTTCTCCGGGGAAGTTCATGCAGGAAGCCGGAACTGCGCTGTATCCAAAACTTCCGAGCACGGTTCCGTCATTTGAAATACATGCCGCAACGTTGTCGCAGATCACTTTTGCGTCGCCGTCAGAATCGAATTCAAGGCTCAGTATGGAGGAACCTCTGAATTCTTTTTTCGCAAGTTCAATGGCCGCTTTGGTTGTGAAGAAATGTATCGTTGTAACGATTTCTCCCGCTTCATTTGCGGAAAGAGCCGCAGCCGCGACTGTTTTTGTTTTTTCGTCCGCGCTTGCGCAGATTATATATTCATCGGAAGAGGACCATGTGAATATCTCCTCTTTATAATCCGAATCGAACACATGAAGCTTTGACGCATATCGCTGTGCGGAAGTTACCACTGAAAGCATTCCGTCCGCTGAAAGATCCGCGCTTATGATTTTATATTCAAATTCTTTTTCAAAAAGAATTTTATCGCGCATTCTTACAAAAAGTCTGTGTCCGCCCTGGTCATAAATCATAAAGATCCTTCCGGCGGCTTCCACTTTCGGGTTTGCAAAATCGTGCTGTGCGGAAAGAAGTCTTTTTCCGTTTTCCGCATAAAGATAATACACCGCATCGGTAAGAACACCGAAGTTTTCACCGACAGTAAAGGTCTTCAGCACGTTTGTTCCGGAAATATCAACGGGAAAACCTTCTCCTCCGGAGGAGGAAGAGGCTATTCTGTCGCCGATTATTCCGGCAACGTCTTCTTCAACAAAGAAATAAATTCCTGTGGAAAGGACCGCAAAAAGAAGCAATGCTCCTATAAATTTTCTGTTGCGTTGGGCAGCAAATTTTTTGCGGCGTTTTTTTCGCGCTATTTCAAATTCGTTCTGTTCTTTTTTTGCCAATTTGCTGTCTCCTTTTATGATTTTCTTTCGGAATATTTTATAAGCGCAGTGCAAACCGCCCCGCATACAACAGCTGAAACAACCGCTTCCGTAATTCCGGCACCGGTTATGGTTGCGGAAACCGTTGCCATAAGGGTGTTATAGGCGATATCTTTTGCGGCGGAATAACTTTCTCCGAAGAAGAAATAGATCCCGCCCATTACAAGGACCGTGTTGGCAAGAGAACCGCAAAAACCGGCCGCTGCGCTTGCAAAAGTTTTGTTAACTTTAAGTTTTATTAAAAGAGCAAAAACCAGAGCGGCAGCAACGCCTATCATGATTCTTGGAACAATGCTTATGATTATCGCCCAAAGGCTTCCGCTTTCTTCGCCGAAAACCGGAACAAACGGAGAAAAAACAAAGGAGGTAAGGTTCGGCTGAACGGTGTTCTTGATAAGGCTTGTAAGGCCGAAAACCCCGCCGAGAAGCGCGCCTTTTTTCCAGCCGAAAAGGACCGCACCGATAATTACCGGCATCTGTATGGTTGTTGCGTTAATAGCGCCGAGAGGGATATATCCAAGCGGCGTTACGGAAAGCAATATTATAAGCGCGATAAAAAGCGCCATTTTTACCATTTCGGAAGTTTTGCGGTTTTTTACCATTGTTTTTCCTTCTTTTCAGAATTTTATGTAATTAATAATTATACTACTATTATGATGTTATGGCAAGTTTTTCAGACTGCCGCTTCCTCAAGAAGCTTCTGAATATTTTTTGAAAGGACGGCGTTTTCCGGTTTATCAAGCCTTGGGTCAGCGGAAAGAATTTCCGTCGCGGCTTTTTTCGCAAGTTCGAGAAGTTTTATATCCGTCATCATATCCGCCATTTTAAGCATCGGAAGTCCGCTTTGGCGGTAACCGAAAAAGTCGCCGGGACCTCTTAGTTTAAGGTCCTCCTCCGCAACTTTAAAGCCGTCGGCGGTTTTTGTTATAACCTCAAGCCGGCGCTTTGTTTCCGGATTTTTTGTTCCGGAAATAAGCACGCAATAGCTTTGTTCCTTTCCTCTTCCTACCCTTCCTCTTAACTGATGAAGCTGGGAAAGTCCGAATCTGTCCGCGTTTTCGATTATCATGCATACCGCATTCGGAACATCAACGCCGACTTCGACAACGGTTGTTGAAACAAGAACCTGAAGGCGGTTTTCCGCAAAAGCCTGCATTACCCTTTCCTTTTCCGCGGGTTTCATTCTTCCGTGAAGAAGCCCGACGTTGCAGTCCACAAGTTCCTGTCCGGCAATCTGTTCCGCAAGATCCGCCGCCGCTTCAAGCGGAAGGGAATCCTCGTTCCGTTCAACAAGAGGGCAGATTATATAACTTTGTTTTCCTTCCTTCGCAAAATTGCGGACAAAGTTGAACGCCCTTTGCGAAAGTTCCGGCGCAACAAGGTATGTTTTTACCGGGATGCGGTTTTTCGGCATTTCGTCAAGCACGGAAACGTCAAGATCGCCGTAAAGAACAAAGGCAAGGGTTCTCGGGATTGGCGTTGCGGACATAACTATGGTATGCGGCGCTTTTCCTTTTTTACCGAGAGCGGTTCTCTGGCGAACTCCGAAACGGTGCTGTTCGTCGGTTATTATAAGACCGAGATTGTTGAATTCAACGTCCTCCTGGATAAGAGCGTGGGTTCCGGTTACAACGGTTATTTCTCCGGACTTTATCGCGGCTTTGACCGCGTTTTTTTCGGAAGCTTTCATGGAACCCGTAAGAACTCCGACTTTTATTCCAAACGGAGCGAACATTTTTTCAAGAGTTGCCTTATGCTGGTTTGCAAGAACTTCCGTCGGCGCCATCATTGCGCTCTGGAATCCGTTTTTTGCCGCAAAATACATACAGGAAGCGGCAACGGCGGTTTTTCCCGAACCTACGTCGCCCTGAATAAGCCGGCTCATGGGTACGGCGGAGCACATATCTTTTTTGCATTCCGCAATGACGCGTTTCTGAGCACCGGTGAGTTCAAACCCAAGCGATCCTTCGAATTCTTCCGTGCTCAAAGGGGAAAAAGCGTTTCCCTCTGCGGTTCTGTTTTTGCCTTTGACAAGGCTCATTCCAAGAGTGAACGCAAGGAATTCTTCGAAAATAAGGCGTTTTTTTGCTTTTTCAAGCGCTTCTTCGCCGGAAGGGAAATGGATATTTTTTACCGCTTCGGCTTTTGAGCACAGGTTGTATTTTTTAAGTATCTCCGTGCTCAGCGTTTCTTTTATAAGGTCCCCGCAGTTTTCAAGGGCTGTTTTCATCTGTGCGGAAACCATTTTTGACGAAAGTCCTTCCGTAAGCGGATATTGAGGCATGAAACCGCTTTCTTCGGTCCGGATCACAACCGGGGAATTCATTTCTCCGCCGGTCATTCTTCTTGTAAAATCGCCGTAGAATATATATTCTTCCCCGACTTCAAGAGCCTCGACAGTATATTTCGCATTGAAAAAAGTTATAAGCAAATCCCGCTCCATATCCGTTGCGCGGATTTTTGAAACGGTAAGACCTTTTCTTATGGGTCTTGTCGCGCTTTTCTGGGTAACCGTCGCGCGGATCGCGCAAGGGTGCTCATCGGAAGCGTCTTTTATGGAAAGGCTTCCGGTAAGATCAAGATATCCCCTCGGATAATGCTCGAGAAGTTCCCCGACGTTCGTTATCCCAAGCTTTGCATAAACTTTCTGCCGTTTTTCGCCGACGCCCTTGAGCGCGGTAAGCGGTGAACTCAGATCCATAAAAACGCCCCCTTTCTGAAAAAATCATGCTTTTTACCCATTATGGTTTTATCTTACATCATCTTCCGAAAAAAACAAGGCTTTTTTTGTTAACAAATAAAAAGCGGGCGGATATTATCCGCCCTTTATGCTTTCAAAGTTCTTAAATATTCCTTCTGTTTTTCTGTTATACGGAAACTTTCGGTCGCTTTCTGAATTGCCTTGTTATGGGTCCATTTTTCAAGGCGGCGGTTTTCCATGAACGGAAGCACCTCTTCATACTGTTTTGCAAGGGCCGTTGCGAAATACCACGCCTGCATCATCCGGATATAATATTCCTCCGATTCGATTTCCGCGACCCGCTTCGGATATTCCGCGGAAAAATCTTCATCAAGAAAATGTTCCATAAGCATTTTTATGCCGAAGCGGACGGAATAGGTATCCTTTGCCGAAAGCCATTTTTCGATATGTTCCAAAAGCTCTTTTTTATGTTTCTTAAAAATTTTCGGCGATATGGAATCACAGGTTGCCCAGTTATCAACAAAAGGCAGAAATTTTGTAACCGCTTCCGCGCATTCGTCAAAATCGGTTATATATTCAAGCAGAAAGGCATGAAGATTGTTTTCCTCATAAAATTCATGGGGAAGTTCCGAAAGAAAAATTTCCGCTTCCGGGGTTTTTGAAAAATCCTTCGCAAATTTCCTCAAAGCCGGGGTTCTTATTCCGATTATTTTTTCTTTCTGAACAGTTGGCATAAGTTTGCTTTGAAAATTGCGGTATTTTTCATCCGCCATTGAGAAAAGAACCGTTTTCAAATCGGGCATGGTATCACCTCGTTTACGTTTTTATTATACCATAAATTCAATATAAAGAAAAACACCGCGGTCCTCCGCGGTGTTTTTCCATGGTTCTCAATAAGGCTCAATTATCGGTATGGCAGCCGCAGCCGCCTTCTTCGCTTTTTTTGCAGCATGAGCTGCCATAGGGACAGCCGACGCATTTGTTTCCGTTTTTCCTGGATTTGTAGATATAATATCCGGCAAGTCCGAGAATTACCGCAAGAACCGCAATGATAATAATATCTTCCATAATGACTGTTCCTTTCTTTTGAATTTTGTTTTATGCTTTTTTTGCTTTTTCTTTTTCAATTCTTTGTTCCGCAGTTGTGCAAAGACAGAAAATAACGGATGCTATTGCAAGAACAGTGATGATTCCGGGAACAAACGCCGTTCCGGGAACGCCTTCGGTGATAAAAGTTCCGACCTGATATACAAAGAACGCAACGGTATATCCTACGGCAAACTGGAGACCGATTCCGCCCCAAAGCCATTTTGCGCTTTTCATTTCCGCATTCATTGCGCCGATTGCCGCAAAGCAGGGCGGAGTGAAAAGGTTGAACATAAGATAAGCAAGAGCAGCCGCTTTTGTTATTGCCATGATTCCGGCGGCTTCGGCGCCCGCGCCTTCCATAAGTTCAAGTTCTTCCGCGTTGATAAGATGTTCAAGACCGACAAAGCAAACCGCAAGGGTTCCGACAACGTTTTCCTTCGCAATAAAACCGGTTATTGCCGCTGCGGCAAATTCCCAGGAAAGAACGCCGACTATCGGAATGAGGATATATGCAAAAGGATTTGCGATAGAAGCGAGGATTGAGGTATCCGCGCTTTCGGCAACGCTGAAACTCCAGTCAAAAGTCTGCATTATCTGAACAGCGGTGTTGCAGAGGAGAATGATCGTTGCGGCTTTTACAATATACGCCCAGCCGCGGCTGCACATGGATTTAAAAGCTCTCATAAGGCTTGGGATTTTATATTCCGGAAGTTCAATGATAAAGAAGGATTTTTTTGCGTTGAAACCGGTAATTTTATTTATAAGAAGAGCGCCGAAGAAAATAAGCGCAATTCCGGAAAAATACATAATAAAGCTTACCCAGCCCGCGTTATCAAAGAAAGCGCCGGCAAAAAGAGAAATTACCGGAATTTTTGCGCCGCAGGGCATGAAAGGCGCAAGCATTGCGGTTGCGCGGCGTTCGCGTTCATTACGGATGGTTCGGCTTGCCATAACGCCGGGAACGGCGCATCCGATAGTTATTACGAAAGGAATCACGGATTTTCCGGAAAGTCCGACTTTTTTGAAAATCGGATCAAGAACGACCGCCGCTCTTGCCATATATCCGCAGTCTTCCAGAAGCGCAATGAGGAAATACATTATCATAACAAGGGGAAGGAATCCGATTACGGCGATCACTCCTCCGATCACTCCGTCAACAAGAAGCGCGGAAAGAAGCGGGTTTGCTCCTTCAATAAGAACGCCGATTCCTCCCTGGAAAGTTTCAAGCCACGCAACAAGCGCATCAGCGATGAAAGGTCCGACCCATGCCTGGGAAATCTGGAAAACAAGCCACATTACAACGGCAAAAATCGGCATTCCGAGCCATCTGCCTGTAAGAACGGCGTCGATTCTGTCGCCGGCGTTTTTCTGGCTTGTAAGGATTTTTCTGGATTCAACGGTTCTTACGATTCCGTTTACAAATTCAAAACGTCTTCTGTCCGCAGCAAGAACTTCTTCCTTATCGGTAAGGTCAATGTTTCCCTGTTCATAGGGAGCTTTCTGTCCTTTTCCGTAATGCTGAACCGCGGTTTTTATAACTTCTTTAAGTCCTTCGGAAGCGGTTGAAACAGTATCCACAACCGGACAGCCGAGTTTTTCGGAAAGAAGCTTTGCGTTTATTTTTGTTTCTTTTTTCTTGTTGACGTCCGCTTTGTTAAGAGCAACAACAACCGGAATTCCAAGTTCAAGAAGCTGGGTTGTGAAGAAAAGGCTTCTTGAAAGGTTTGTTGCGTCAACGATATTTATGATAACGTCCGGGTTTTCGTTGTTTATATAGTCCCTTGTGACACTTTCTTCCGAAGTGAAAGGCGACATGGAATATGCGCCAGGAAGGTCAACGGCGATAAGTTCTTCGGTCGTATCATAATAGGCTTTTTTTATCGGATGTTCTTTCTTTTCAACAGTAACGCCCGCCCAGTTTCCTACTTTTTCGTTTCGGCCGGTTATTGCGTTGTACATTGTTGTTTTGCCGCTGTTAGGGTTACCCGTAAGCGCAATTCTCATCAGCGTAATGCTCCTTTTTATGCTAAAATAACTGAATTTAAAAACAAATCAGGTTAGGATAGGCTAACCTTTCGGCAAAAAGCAAAATTTTTGCTTTTTGCCTTGTGCGGATGCCGTTATTCAACAATAATAACTTCCGCAAGCTGGCTGTCTATATTATATCTTCCGTCTTTTATGGAAACGGTGCAGCTTCTTTTAAGGTGGGAAACAACGGTTATCGGTTCGCCGCTGTAACAACCGAGAGAAAAAAGAAAAGCATCGAGTTCCTCATCATCGGTTTTGATGGAGCGGATTATATATTCTTTTCCCTCTTCAGCTTCTCTTAAGTTCATTCTCAATCATCCTATCCAAAATATATCTTTCGGTTAGCCTTAACTAACCGCTTTTCCGAAATAAAAAGTTAGGCAGTCCTAACCACAACGCAGTATATCATTACTGCACAACTTTGTCAATAGATTTTTGGTAATTATTTCATTTTAATTTATAATTATCAATTTTTACGCCGTTCTTGTAAAAGCTTTTTTTATATTGTATAATTGTTCTCAGTTAAAACCTTTTCATATGGAGGTAAAAATGAAAGCTGCTTTTTATACTCTTGGCTGCAAGGTTAACCAATATGAAACACAGATCATGGAGCAGGCTTTTTCCAAAGCCGGTTTTGAAAT
>JAZTXW010000030.1:0-6407 GCA_045636625.1 Oscillospiraceae bacterium | reverse complement strand
GATTTCGTCGCCTACTTTAACGATATCTGCGGGTTTTACGCTGGGATCTTCGGAAAGTTCTTCAGAAGAAACGAAACCGGTATGTTTGCTGCCTACGCTGACAACGATTTCGGTGTCTTTGACTACCATAACGGTTGCCTGGACTTTTTCACCGTTTCTTACATATTTGGATTCTTCGTCTCTGAAAGACTGTTCCAGCATTTCCTCAAAGCTGAATTCTTTGTTTTCACTCATGGTTTGTAGTACCTCCTTAATTATGCCGTATGGGGTTGATGCACCGGCAGTGACGCCTATTACTTCGCAATTTTTCCAATCATTCGGCTTTAGTTCTGATGGATACTCAATCAAAACAGTCGGACAATTGGCCGCACAGGTTTCCCATAACCTTGCGGTGTTGGAGCTGTTCCGCCCACCGACTACAATCATCCCATTGCATCGGCGCGAAAGAGTGTCCGCCTCGCTTTGTTTTGTACAGGCATCATTACATATTGTATCAAATATTAATAAATTTGTATATACCTTTTTTGCAAATTTTTCGCATTTTTCCCATTCCGCTCTCAAAAAAGTGGTTTGTGAGACAATTGTGATACATTTTGCACAAAGATTCTCTTCTTTTTTGGAAAGTTCTTCCAGTTCTTTAAGATTACGCACCACACGGACATCACCTTCCGCGTGTCCGATTATGCCCCGAACCTCCGCGTGGTCCGGATTTCCCGTGATAATTACGGTATCTCCGGCGGCTGTGCGCTGTGCAACAATGCGATGTATCCTTGCTACAAAGGGGCAGGTTGCGTCCGCGTACGGAATACACTTTTTCTCAAGTTCCTCAATTACCGAAAGCGGAACTCCATGGGAACGAAGGATGAGCGTTGCCCCTTCCGGAACTTCAGAAACTTCATTGACCGGATAAACTCCCCTTGCCCGAAGTTCTTCCACGACGGTCGGGTTATGTATTATTTCTCCGAGGGTGACCGCCGGAATTCCTTTTTCAGCATATTCCTCCGCAATTCCGACCGCACGCTTTACTCCGAAACAGAAACCTGCTGAATCCGCAACGATTATTTCTCTTTTCAAATCATGCGCTCCTTTGCAAGGGAAATTATTTTTTCAAAAGTTTCTTCAAAATTCATTTCGGAGTTATCAAGAAGTATCCCGTCCTCCGCAAGTTTAAGGGGACGGAAATCCCTGTTGGAATCGTTATAATCCCTTTGAAGAACATCCGCAAGAACATCGTCAAAATTTGCCTCAACGCCTTTTTCCGCAAGCTGAAGAACCCTTCTCTGCGCCCTGATCTCCGGTTTTGCGGTAAGGAAAATTTTAAGTTCCGCGTCCGGAAGAACAACGGTTCCGATATCGCGTCCGTCCATAACAACGTTGTTTTTCTCAGCGATATCTTTCTGCATATCAAAAAGAAAATCCCTTACAGCGGGAATAGCGGAAACATCGGAAGCCGCTGCGGATACGGATTCGGTTCTGATAAGGGTGGAAACATCCTCGCCGTTAAGGAAAATATGCTGTTCGCCGTCGATATGGCGCATTTCGATTTTTATTTCGGCAAGAAGCGGAACAACTTCTTCTATTGCGGAAGATTTAACGCCTTTTCTGATGACATAAAGAGCGATTCCGCGATAGAGCGCACCGGTATCAACATATATAAATCCAAGCGCTTTTGCAACAGATCTTGCAGTTGCGCTTTTTCCTGCTCCGGCAGGACCGTCTATAGCAATTTTCATAAAAAATCCTCCTTAAATTGCCGTTCCGGCTGCATAGCCGGTTGCAAACGCAATCTGAAGATTGTATCCGCCCGTTTCCGCATCAAGGTCGAGAACTTCACCGGCAAAATAAAGCCCGGGACAAAGTTTGGATTCCATGGTTTTCGGATCAACTTCCTTTACGGAAACTCCGCCGGCGGTTATAACCGCCCCTTCAATATCCCCGAGTTCGACCGGTTTTATTCCGAAGGATTTTATTGCGGAAATAAGATCGATACGCTGCGCTTTTGTTATCTGGTTGACCTTTGTTTCCGGGCCGATACCGCTCTTTTTAACAATATAGGGAATAAAACTCCTCGGAAGAAGCTCGTCAAGAGAATTTGCGAAATCGCGGTTTTTCTTTTCGGAAAAATCCCGGAGTATCCTTGCGTCAAGTTCTTCCGCGGAAAGACCGGGCTTAAGGTCAAGCTCAATTCTGTAATTTGAAATTTCGGTGCTCATGAAAGAACTTGCGCTGAGCACCAGCGGTCCGGAAATTCCTTCATGGGTTATAAGCATTTCGCCGAGTTCCTCATATATCGGTTTCTTCTTTTTGGCGTCATAAAGCCGCAAAGTTACGTTTTTAAGAGAAAGTCCCGCGGCTTCCGAAAGATTTTCGGCGGTATAGATACCAACAAGCGAAGCCCTTGTGGGAACAATTTTATGTCCCGCCTGTTTTGCAAGTTCATACCCATCGCCGCTGGAACCGGTTGCGGAATAGCTCAATCCGCCGGTGGAAATTATAACTTTTTGAGCACGGTAAAAATCCCCGTTTTCAGTGAGCACACCTTTGAGCACGTCTTCTTCAAAAACAAGCTTTTCTGCTCTTCCCTGGCGGATTTCAATATTTTTATTTTTCAAGAAAAGCTGAAGAGCGTCCGCGATATCTATTGCTTTATCCGAAACGGGAAAGACTCTTCTTCCCCTTTCGGTTTTAAGCGGAACCCCAAGCTCTTCAAAAAGTTCCATCGTATGTTTCGGAGAAAAACGGTTAAGCGCGCTGTAAAGAAAGCGCGGGTTGCTTCTTACATGCTTGAAAAATTCTTCCGGTTCACAGTTATTTGTTACGTTGCAGCGGCCTTTTCCGGTAACAAGAATTTTTCTTGCGGGGCGGCGGTTTCTTTCAAGAACAAGCACACTTTTTCCGTTCTTTGCAGCATATCCCGCGGCAACACAGCCCGCTGCGCCTCCTCCGACTATTATAACATCATAAGTTTTCATGCTCATCGCTCTTTTCGTAAACTTCGTATTCGGACCAGATGCGTTCAAGCTGGTTGAAAGTTTCGGAAATTTCGTTCCTGCGGCGGATACCGATTGCAACAATAAGCGCGTTTATAAGGGAAAGGGGCGCAACAAGCGAATCCGCAAAGGAAGCCATATCGCTTCTTGCAAGAAGGATACGGTCGCTGTATTCGATGATCGGAGCGCTGTGGCTGTCGGTAAGAGCAATTACAGTCGCGCCTTTGTCATGGGCATATTTTGCCGCTTTGATTGTTCTTTTGCTGTAGCGGGGGAAAGTTATGGCAATAAAAACGTCCCCTTCGCCTATGTTCATGATCTGTTCGAAAACCTCGCTTGTGCTTGAAGTTGCAACGTTGCGGACGTTATCGAAAATTTTGTAAAAATAGAAGCTGAGGAAACTTGCAAGCGAAGCGGAACTTCTTACGCCAAGAATATAGATATGCCTTGCGGAAACAATTGTATCCGCAACCTTGTTGAATTCCTCGCTCGAAGTATCCTCGAGGGTACGGCGGATTTTTTCAATATCCATGTTAAGAACTTTTGTAAGGACGTCCGCGTTGCTCATTCTGTCGCTGGTGATTTCGATTCGCTGAACGGTTGTAAGGCGGTTGCGGATCATCTCCTGAAGAGCATGCTGAAGTTCCGGATATCCGTCGTATCCAAGCTCGGAAGCAAAGCGGACAACGGTGGATTCGGAAACTCCGACAGATTCGCCAAGTTTTGCCGCGGTCATAAAAGCTGCTTTATCGTAATGGGAAAGAATAAAATTTCCGATGCGCTTCTGGCCTTTTGAAAAGCCGTGCATATTTTCGGAAATCTTATGCAGAAAGTCTTTGTTCATCTTTACATCTCCCTGTTTTTTGTGATTCTGAAATTCATTTTACCAGTCATTCCTGCAAAAATCAATATAAAACGGAGCAAAAGCGGCTTTTTCTCACAAAATTTGCAGGGTATTCATAAATTTGAAGTATTTTATGCAAAATTTCATTTTTCAGGAAAACAAAAAAACGGGCGGATAATTTCCGCCCATGCATTGTTTTTATTCCGGAAACTCAAGACCCAGAACATCGTAATATTCCTCGGTAAATTTGATTTTCGAATAATCAAATTCCACCTGAATTTTTTTGACGTATTCGAATGGATTTTCCATGGAATCAATTCCAAGCTCGTTTTGAATTTTTTCCAAAACCGGCTGCCGCTTTGCGGCAAAATCCGGACTGTCGCTTTTTAAGAAATCCTCAAACTGTTCTTCCGTCCAGCCGCTTATCTGTTCCGCCGCGGTCGTTCCTTTCGTTGCAAGAACAAGGCTAATAAATTTTTCAAAATTTTCCGCAAGGGGGCGGACGTAATTTTCTTCGGCGGTTTCCGGATTCACCGCAAAAACCATTTCGCCAAAACCCTCTATAAAACAGTAATGGATTCCTTCGCATTCCCAGCCGATTACTTTTGCGCCAACCGGAGTACAGAAATATCCGCCTTCTTCATCACCTTTTTCAAGACCTATAAGAGATAAATCCGCGTCTATATTTTTAAATTTTTCGTAAAGAATCATTTTTTCACCTTCCAACGGATTTATGATATCATAATCCGGATTACCGTTCAAGACTGTGCTGTCTTCCGGTGTGGTCTATTGTGTAGTTTTCCGTATAAATCAGATCCGAAACTTTCACAAATTCATAACCGCCGTTTTTAAGAATTTCAAGGATCTGCGGAAGAGCCTCAAGGGTGTTTTTCTTTCCTGAATGAAAAAGAATTATGCTCCCTTTCCGGACATTTTTTGTAACGCTTTCCACCATTTCTCCGGCGGTTTTATCCTTCCAATCCCTGCTGTCAACGTCCCATTGGATTGTCGTAAATCCCATTTCAGAAACTGTTTTTATAAGTTCGCCCGAATATGAACCGCTGGGCGCCCGGAAAAGTTCCGGTTTCACTCCGCAGGCTTTTTCAATATGTTCACAGGAACGTAAAATTTCATTCCTTGCTTCGTCCGTTCCGATTTTTGCCATATCCGGATGGGTGTTGCTGTGGCTTCCGATTTCGTGTCCCGCTTCCGCAATCATTTTTACAGCTGACGGATTATCCTTTGCCCATTGGCCGAGAATAAAAAAGGTTGCCTTCGCTTCATATTTTTCAAGAAGCGCAAGAATATCCGGAATGTCCTCCGCTTCCCACGCGCAGTTGAAAGTTACCGCAACCTTTTTTTCCGGAATTTCCACCGAATATATTGGAAGAATTCCGCTTCCTTCGCCGAATGCAACGCTTCCGAAAACATAGACCGCAAGAGAAATAAAAATCAGAAGCGCAGCGAAAATTGCCCAAAGGGGCCTTCTTCCGATTCTGTAATCTTCTATATTGAAATTCATTTTATAAAAACCTCCGCAAATTGTCTTTTTCAAGATTTTATTATAAAATTTTTGAAAAAATTCTTGACCGACGCGGCATTTATAAAATATAATATATATTCCGAAAAAAATCCTTTCTTAACGAGGTAAAATAAATGCACGAATTTTTACACATTTTTGTCCATACCCTTGAGCACACCGCCTCTTCCCTGCCTTTCCTTTTCACGGCATATCTGCTCATTGAATTCATCGAACACCGCCATGCCGAAAAATTTGCCGCATGGCTTGCCAGATTCGGAAAAGCCGGAGCGGCAATCGGCGCTTTGCTCGGCGTTGTTCCCCAATGCGGTTTTTCCGTTGTTGCGGCAAACCTTTATTCCAACCGCATAATCACCGCCGGAACAATGCTTGCGGTCTTTATCTCCACAAGCGACGAAGCGATCCCCGTTCTTCTTTCGAACCCCGAAAGCGCAGGTAAAATCCTTCCGCTCATCGGTTCAAAACTTGTTCTCGCAATCGTTGCGGGACTTCTTGTTGACCGTTTCGGACTTTTCAATATCACTAAAGAAGAACTTGAGGAGGTCGAGGAGGAACATTCCCATTGCCATACCGAGGGACACAACGGGCTTCTTAAAAGCACCCTTGCTCACACAGCAAAAACCTTTGCTTTCATTTTTGTTGTGATGTTCTGTCTTGAACTTTGCATCGAAACTATCGGCGAAGACGTTTTTGCTCAGTTTATCGCAAGCGAAAGCTTCCTCCAGCCTTTTGTTGCGGGACTTGTCGGGCTTATCCCCAACTGCGCTTCCTCGATAATCATCGCACAGCTTTATGCGGAAGGCGCAGTTTCCTTCGGCGCGGCTTTTGCCGGACTTTCCGTCGGAGCCGGAACCGGTCTTCTTGTTCTTTTCCGCAACGACGTTGACAAAATCGAATGTCTTCGCCTTACCGGATTTCTTTTCGCCGTTTCCGTTCTTACCGGAACGGTGCTGCAGTTTATCATTTAAAATGGCTCCCTTGTGTAAAGGGAGCTGTCAGCGAAGCTGACTGAGGGATTGTAAAAGCCCTGTGC
>JAZTXW010000029.1:0-14400 GCA_045636625.1 Oscillospiraceae bacterium | reverse complement strand
GAGCGGTTTTTGAAAACGCCGCTTATCCGCACAGGGGAACAAAAAATTTTCTGTCCCCAAATATCCGTTTCCGAAAGATCAACGTCAATGGAAACCGGAATCTCTGTGCCTGGCGCATCGAACAATTCTTTAATATCAATAATCATAGTAATCCCTCGCAACGCCACGGAAAATATTATATCTTGATAATATGCTTTTGTCAAGCGGTTTCGGCCGTTTTTTGGCAATTTTTCGCATAAAATCATAACATTAGAATTCTATCATACCGCGGCGAAAAATGCAAACCTTTTTTTAAAATTATTTTTTATTTTTTTCGAAAATCTATTCCGCTTGCCGCAAGGGAAACGAAATCGTCCTCTGCTAAAATAAAATGATCAACAAGTTCTATTCCGACTGAACGCAAAAGAGAATATATCTCCTCCGTAAGGAAAATATCCTCTTTTGAAGGCATTGCAAAGCCCCTTGGATGATTGTGCGCAAGAATAACCCTGGTTGCGCCAACCCTTATGGCTTCTTCCATTACTCTTCTTTTTGAAAGATTCGCTCTGTCGTTTTCTCCTTCGGCAACAATGCTGCAGGAAATAATTTTATTTTTATTATCAAGAGCCGCAAGCATCACCGTTTCAACGGTTCTTCCGACAAATCTCGGCATAAGATAGCTTCCGATATCGGCAAATCCCGAAATAACGCCGACAACGTCAGCTTTATCCTCAAGATATTTTCTCGCAATCTGCGGAATCATCGAAATCAGCACCGCCGTATTTTCCGTAACTCCGTCAACTTTTATAAGATCTTCCGGTTTTGCATCAAAAACCCCCGAAAGGCTTCCGAAACGGTTTATAAGCCTGTGGGCAAGAGGATTTGTGTCCTTTCGCGGAACGCTGTAAAAAAGCAGCAATTCCAAAACGTTGTGCGCTTCAAAATCATCAAGACCGCTTTTTACAAAACGGGCCTTAAGTCTTTTTCTGTGTCCGTCATGTTCGCATGTCAAGGCTTTTTCACTCCTTTTCTCTTGATAAATCCGCCGGAAGATATTATACTTTATCTATATCATTTCAGCGAGGTATTTTAATGAAAGAATTTACAATTTCAAAAAATGACGCAGGTCAGAGAATGGACAAATTCATCACCAAGGCAATTCCGAAACTGCCCTCTTCCCTGCTTTATAAATATATACGTTTAAAACGAATCAAACTTAACGGAAAACGCTGCGAAATTTCGACCCGCCTTTCCGTCGGCGACCTTGTGGAGTGCTATGTTTCCGACGAATTTTTCGAAGCGGAAGAAAAGCGTCCCGAATTCATGCTTGCGCCTTCCGATATTTCCGTCGTTTATGAGGACGAAAATATTCTTCTTGTAAACAAACCCGCCGGTCTTCTTGTTCACGAAGGTGACCAGTGGTGCGCCGATACCCTTATAGCAAGGATCCAGCACTATCTTTACAAAAAAGGCGAATATGACCCGAAGAATGAAAACTCCTTCGTTCCCGCGCTTTGCAACAGAATCGACCGCAACACCTGCGGAATCGTAATTGCGGCAAAAAATGCCGCGACCCTTCGTGTCCTCAACGATAAAATAAAAGACCGCGAACTTGAGAAAAAATACCTTTGCGTTGTTAAAGGAACTCCGAAAAAACAAAGTGGATTCCTTGAGCATTTCCTTTTCAAAAACGAAAAAAACAATACTGTCGAGGCTTTTAAAGAACCTAAACCCGGTGCAAAAACCGCAAAGACAAAATACACCGTTCTTTCTTCAAAAGACGGAATGAGCCTTTGCGAAGCGGAACTTCTTACCGGAAGAACCCATCAGATCCGTGTTCAGTTCGCTGCAATCGGACATCCTCTCATCGGCGATACCAAATACGGAAAAGCAAAGGACGGAAAAGGCTTTACCTGGCAGGCGCTTTGTTCCTATAAACTGACTTTCCGTTTTGAGGAAGACGCGGAGCACCTTGCATATCTTGACGGAAAAACATTTACCGTAAAAGACGCATGGTTCATCGACAAGCTTGGATTCAAATTCCCGAAAGAGCTTTTATAAAGTTATATTACAACACTTTAATCTTTTATTCAAGTGCGGATATTAAAACTCCCCGGACAATTTGTCCGGGGAGTTTTTTAACTTTTCCTTTTCAGCGGAGCCTATTTCAAAACTTCTTCAAGCGCTTTGAGCACCGCTTCGTTTTCGTCTTTTTCGCCGGCAAAAACGCAGAAATATCCGTCTTTGCAATATACGGAAATTCCCATATCAATGAGTTTTTTTGCTCTTTCTTCGGCGTCTTTGACTTTAAAGAAAACGCAGTTTCCTTTTGCCCTGTAAAGACGTTCGAGAGCATCGAACTTTATCGCAAGTTTCTTGATTCGGATATACAGGCTGTCGCGGCTGTCAATGAGTTTCCGCTGTGCGGTTTTAAGCGCGGAATCCTTATCGAAAATAACTTTTCCCACAGCCTGTTCGGAAGCGGAAATTTCACAGTCAAATTCCGGAAGATTTTTTCCGCAGGCAAAAACAGGTTCGCCGCCGAAGCGCATTTTTTTGAGCACCACAAGATTTTCCGTTTCCGGAACATTCTTGAGTACGGAAACACTTTCGTCAACGCAGAAACTTTCGTCAACAACGATTTTTGCTTCAGTAAGGGAGCAAAGCTTTATTATTTCCGCCGGAAGGATTTCAAGTCCGGTCGGGCAGCATGGATTTGAAAGAAAAATCAGATCTGCGTGATTTTCGTTCGCTGCTGCCGCAAGATTTTCCGCTTTTATTTTCATATCCGAAGATTTTTTTGCAAAAACCGGTTCTGCTCCAAAAGCAGAATGCAGGTTCTCTGCGGAAATATCGTATTCCGGAACAACTGCTTTCGGTCCTTCGCAAAAAATTCCGTTCAGAACGGTTTTATAATCTTTTCCGGCTTTTACAAATTCCGGTTTTGTTCCGAAGAACTTTGCAAAACCTTTGCAAAGTTCTTTTGCGTTTTTATCCGGTTCAGAATCCTTATTTTCTTCCCTTGCTCTTTCGCAAAGGTTTGAAAAACAGCCTTCGATATCGAAGAAAAATCTGCTTCCGTCAAGATATATCATCAAATTACCTCACATATCAAAAAAACTCATCTGGCGGCTTTCCGGAAGACCTTTAAGAACACCGTTTGTGCGGAGAATATCCATTACTCCGGAACCGATTCCCGCTCTTGATGCGACGTCGTCAACGGAAAGATAGTCGCCTTTTTTGCCCGCTTCCGCAAGAGGTTTTGCCGCGTTTTCGCCAAGACCTTTAAGTGAAACGAACGGAAGACGGAGTTTTCCATCCTCCGGAACGTATTTTGTCGCGCTGGATTTATAAAGGTCAACAGGAAGGACCTCAACTCCCCTTGCGAGCATCTCATTCGCAACTTCGAGCATTGTGAGCTGATCTTCCTCGCCCTTATTAAGGCTTTCCATCGCCCGCATTTCTTTTATTCTTCGTTTTACCGCTTCGTGTCCTTTCATAACAATTCCACCATCCAGGTCATCACCTCGGACAGTGAAAATTGCCGCATAGAATTCGACCGGATGGTAAACTTTAAAATACGCAAGCCTTATGGCACCGATCTGATAAGCTGCCGCATGGGCTTTCGGGAACATATACTTGATTTTAAGACAGCTGTCAATATACCATTCCGGAACCCCGCATTCACGCATAGCGGCCTTGTGTTCGTCCGTAAGGAGCTTTTTGGCTTTACCTTTACGGGTTATCTCCATTATCTTGAACGCCATACTGGGGTCAAGTCCGTAGCGGATAAGGTCTGTCATAATGCTGTCACGGGTACCGATTACGTTTTCGATGGTGCAGGTACCGTTTTTGATAAGTTCCTGGGCGTTTCCGAGCCATACGTCCGTTCCGTGAGAAAGACCCGCAATCTGTATAAGCGCAGAGAAGTTTTTCGGTTGGGTCTCAAGAAGCATTCCGCGTACAAAGCCTGTTCCCAGTTCCGGAAGAGCAAGGCTTCCGGTCTGGCAATCGATATCCTCCGGCTCAACGCCGAGAGCTTTCGGCGAAGTGAAAAGGCTGTAAACCTTTTCATCGCTCATGGGAACATCGGTTACAAGAAGACCCGTCATATCCTCAAGGTGCTTACAGAGGGTCGGAACATCGTGTCCGAGCTCGTCCAGTTTAAGGATCGTATCATGCAGTTTATGGAAGTCGAAATGTGTGGTCAGCATATCCGATTCCGCATCCTCAGCAGGGTGCTGCATGGGACAGAAGTCGGTTATATCATATCCTGTCGGAATAACGACCATTCCTCCCGGGTGCTGTCCGGTTGTTCGTTTAACGCCGGTGCAGCCGAGAGCAAGGCGGGTCTCTTCCGCTTTATGGTATATGATTCCTTTTTCCTCACAATATTTTTTAACATAGCCGAAAGCGGTTTTATCCGCAACCGTACCTATGGTTCCGGCTTTGAAAACATGGTCCTTTCCGAAAAGTTCTTCCGTATATCGGTGTGCCCAGAACTGATATTCACCGGAAAAGTTAAGGTCGATATCCGGTGCTTTATCGCCATGGAAACCGAGGAAGGTTTCGAATGGAATATCATGACCGTCCTGTTTATATTTTGTTCCGCAAACAGGGCAATCTTTAGGCGGAAGGTCAAAGCCTGAACCAACCTCGCCTTTTTCAAAAAACTCACTGTGATGACAATGAGGACAAACGTAGTGCGGAACAAGGGGGTTAACCTCCGAAATTCCGCTCATCGTTGCAACAAAGGAAGAACCTACCGAACCACGGGAACCTACCTGATAACCGTCTTCGTTGGACTTGGTAACAAGCTTCTGCGCGATTACGTAAAGAACCGCGTAACCGTGTTTTATGATGGAATCCAGTTCCCTTGCAAGACGTTTTTCGACTATCTCCGGAATTTTTCTGCCTTCGGGGGTTTCTTCGCCATATACTTCATAGGCCTTTTTCCAGCAGCGGTTTTTAAGATCCTCTTCTGCCCCGTCGATATACGGAGTATATGTTCCGTCAAGAATAGGTTTTATTACTTCACACATATCGGCAATTCTGTTCGGAACGGTTATAACAACCTCTCTTGCCTTTTCTTCGCCGAGATATGCAAATTCATCAAGCATCTCACGGGTTGTTTTCAGATAAAGCGGAGCCTGGTTTTCCGCATCGGCAAATCCCTGTGCCGCCTGGATCATCTTGCGGTAATCCGCATCTTCAGGATCAAGGAAATGGACGTCGCCGGTTGCAGCAACCGGAATTCCAAGTTCCTCGCCAAGAGCCACTATCTGTTTGTTCCATTCGCGGATCTGATCTTCGCTTTCAACTTTCCCGTCCCTCAGCATAAATTCGTTGTTGCCGACAGGCTGGATTTCGAGAAAATCATAGAATTTCGCAATTTCTCTGATTTTTTCTTTTGATTGTCCGCCGGTTATAGCTCTGTAAAGTTCTCCGGCTTCACATGCAGAGCCAACAATAAGCCCTTCTCTGTGTTTTATAAGAAGGCTTTTGGGAACACGGGGGCGTGTTTTATAATAAGTGACCTGAGATTGAGAAATCAGTTCGTAAAGATTTTTAAGACCGCGCTGGGACTTCGCAATAATTATCTGATGATAGGTTGGAAGTTTTCTCGGGTCGGTTCCTCTCAGAATTCCGTTTACATCTGCAAAATTGTCGATATGGTCGCTTTCACGGAGCTGCTCCATCATTTTTACAAGGATGAGAGCAAGTTCTCTGGCATCGTCACAGGCTCTGTGATGATTGAAAGGGGCAAGTTTAAGATGGTTTGCAACCGTATCGAGTTTATGATTCTTGATATTCGGATACATCGAGCGTGCCATCGCAAGACTGTCCGCATAGGCGCAATCAAAAGGCATTCCGCAGCGTTCTCCTGCTGTGCGGAGAAAACCTGTATCAAAATCCGCGTTATGTGCAACAAGGAATTTGCATCCGCCGCAAAATTCATAGAACATGCGAAGAGCTTCTTCCTCCGAAGGAGCATCCGCAACCATCGAATCATCTATGCCGGTAAGTTCCGTTATGCGTTCCGGAATGTGTTTTTCCGGATTGACAAAGGTATTGAATTCTTCTTTAAGTTCGCCGTTAACAACACGGATAGCACCGATTTCGGTCATTCTTTCCGTTGCGGCAGAAAGTCCGGTTGTTTCAAGATCGAATACGATTATTTCATCTGCAAAAGAAACGTCCGGTTCTCCGAAAACAGCTTTTACCGTATCGTCAACAAAATATACTTCAACTCCGTAAACAACTTTGAAGTTCGGGTCCTTGAACGCCCTTGCGGTTTCCGCCGCTTCCGGGAATCCCTGAACAACGCCATGGTCGGTTATGGCGATACCTCTGTGTCCCCAATCATGGGCACGTTTTACAAGTTTTTCCGGTGCAGTTATACCATCCATCTGGGACATATTTGTATGGCAATGGAGTTCAAAACGTTTTTCCTCTTCATCGTCAGTTCTGTAAAGTCTTTTAACCTTACAGATGTCCCTCGGGCGTATCGTAATATCGTGTTCGTATTTATCAAAAGAAGCTTCCCCGGCAACCACCACGGTATCGCCG
Source organism: Oscillospiraceae bacterium (assembly GCA_045636625.1). GTDB lineage: Bacteria > Bacillota > Clostridia > Oscillospirales > Ruminococcaceae > UMGS1668. The sequence goes on along the minus strand of JAZTXW010000029.1, from coordinate 7,851 downwards.
TTTTTTAAAGCAAGAACGCCTTCCGCTTCTTTTTTCTTCGAGATTATTTTAAGTATGTTGGAACTTGTAAGGTCTGTAATCATAACGGATATGATTACGCTTTCGCCGTCCCTTGTTTCCCTGCTTTCAACAGAAAATATATCTCCCCAGACAACTACCCTTCCGCTTTGCATATCAACGTCGCAAAGTTTCATGGGGCGCTGTTTGATGGGTCTTCCCATGACAACTTCCATTTTGGAAATATCTATCGGAAGTCCCGTTACATCAAATCCTCCGTTACCAAAAGGAACCGCTTTCGGTGCTTTCGGTTTAGGTGCGGAAACAGAACTTACGCCTGCTTTTGATTCGGAATAGGAAATAGCGGCAGTTTTACGCTCGCTTATTTCCGTAACCTCTGTTGTTCCGCAAAATTCTATTTCAATTTCTTTTCCGAACTCTTCGCGGACGATATTTTTCATGACAACGTCGCATCTGTTTTTGAGAAGCATTTCCGCGCCGCCATGCGCGAGTTCAACTTTAAAAACACCGTTCTCAAACTCAGCTTTGCTTTCGCTGAAAAAACCGTTTATCGGAACTCCGCGCATATTCGCTTCAAAAGCAATATCCGCAAAATAGCCGGAATCAAGCAAGGACGGAGCATAAACAGGAATAAGCCGGACGCTTTTTACGCCCAGCTTTTCACAAAGTTCCTTTTGTGCGAAATATAAATCTTTTTTATGTACCGTTTGTTTCGGAGCAATTTTTGCCGCAACTTCCCTTTTTTCCATATCGATATTCATGCCGATTATTTCGGCAGCGGAAAGTTCCTCACAAAAACCGTTTCCGAAAATTTCGGAAAAAGTTTTTCCCATATTTACATCCGTCCGATTTCTTCAAGAAGTGCCGGAAGAATTTCGTTTTCCGGAACTTTTCTCAAAATTTCACCTTTTTTGAATATAAGACCGCATTTATCACCGCCGGCAACGCCGATATCCGCTTCTCTTGCTTCGCCGGGTCCGTTTACCGCGCATCCCATTACAGCGACTGTCAAAGGCTTTTCACAGCCTCTGAGAGCCTCTTCAACATCGTTTGCAAGTTTTATAAGGTCAATTCTTGTTCTTCCGCAAGTCGGGCAGGAAACGATGTTTACACCGAAATCACGGACACCCGATGCTTTAAGGATATCTTTTGCGGCATAAATTTCACGCACGGGGTCAGCGGTAAGGGTTACGCGTATTGTCGAGCCGATTCCGTCAACAAGAAGTCCGCCGATGCCGATGGCGTTTTTTATGATTCCCATATGCTCAGTTCCTGCTTCGGTAACTCCGAGATGTAGCGGATAGTCGCATCTTTCCGAAACAAGGCGGCATGCGTTTATCATAGTTTTTACGTTGCTGGATTTTATAGAAATTACCGTATCGGTAAAACCGTATTTTTCAAGAATCGCAACATGATCCATTGCGCTTTCCGCAAGAGCTTCCGCTGTGGGAGCACCGTATTTTTCCAGAAGACGCTTATCAAGGCTTCCGCCGTTTACTCCCACACGAATCGCAACCCCTGCGTTTCCGCAGGCTTCGACAACCTGTCGGGTGCGTTCTTCCGAACCGATGTTGCCGGGATTTATGCGGATTTTATCGATTCCGTTTTCAACAGCCGCAAGGGCAAGGCGGTAATCGAAATGGATATCCGCCACAAGTGGAATAGAAATTTTTTCTTTTATCGCCGGGATAAGTTCAACTGCTTCCATATCGGGAATTGCTGCACGCAAAATTTCGCAGCCGGCTTTTTCAAGCAAAACCGCCTGTTTTACGCTTCCCTCAATATCTGTAGAGGGAATGCTTATCATCGATTGGATTGCAACGGGATTTTCGCCGCCGATGGCTGTATTTCCGATTTTAACTTCCTTTGCCATAAAATCAGCCCCCCGTTATAAGTCTTACAATATCGTTATAGGCAACTATCACCATGAGAAGCATTAAAAGCCCCATTCCGACCGTGTGGATTATACCTTCCACTTTCTGATTTATGGGTTTTCCCCGGAAAAGTTCGATTACCATGAAGAAAATTCTTCCGCCGTCAAGAGCAGGAAGAGGAAGAAGATTGAATACGCCGAGGTTTACGGTAATAATTGCAAGAATAAGCAGCAGACCCTTATAGTTTGTGGTCTGTACCGCATCGGAAATGCTTTCGGTAACGCCGATCGGACCGGAAAGCTGGCTTATTCCGAATTCTCCGCTGATTATATCGCCAAGAGAATACCATACAAGCTTTACAAGAGACCAGGTCCAGCGGAAAGAATATCCTATTTTTCCTAAAAAGTTCGGCTCTTCTCCATAAATACTGAAGTCGAGAATTATTGACTTCATTCCTCCGATTTCCTGTGTTTCAAAAACAACTTCATCAAGATGAATTTTTTCTCCGCCGCGAAGAACATCCATTGAAACAATGCCGTCCGTATCGCGGATAAGCGAATAGACGATATCGTAATCACATCCGGATTTTTCACCGTTTACCGCAAGTATCTCATCATCAACTTCAAGATAATTTGCGGAAGAGGAATTTTCAAGAAAAGAAGCAACGGTTGTTGTTCCGATAAGGCTTTGGCCGCAAGTCAGCACAAAAATAACCGCAAAACCAAGGATAAGGTTCATAATTGCGCCGGCAGAAGTGATTATTATTCTTTTCCATACGGGGCAGGCCATAAAACAATGTTCATCGTCGCTTTCCTCGTCTTCGCCTTCCATGGCAACAAAACCGCCTATCGGAAGAAGACGAAGAGAATACGCCGTTTCGCCCACTGTTTTTGAAATGATTTTCGGACCCATTCCTATTGAAAATTCGTTGACACGAACTCCCGCCCATTTTGCGGTTGCAAAATGACCAAGCTCATGGAAAAAAATCATAAATCCAAAAAGTAAAATTGCAATAACAATACTCAAAAGATTATCTCCTTACTTAATAAGCGAAGCCGCAAACCTGCGCGCCTCTTTATCTGTTTCAAAAACTTCTTCAAAACTGTCGCCGTCGGAAAAGTTTTTTTCGACGGTTTTTTCAAGAATTTCAGTAATATCGATAAAACCGATCTTTCCTTCAAGAAATGCCGCGACAGCAATTTCATCCGCGGCATTGAAAGCCGCAGTCGCGGTTTTTCCAATGGAAAGAGCATGCCTTGCAATATCCGTTGCCGGAAATGCCGCATTATCCTGCTCGTAAAAATGCAGTGTGCCGATTTTTGCAAGGTCAAGGTGCTCAACAATACTTTCACATCTTTCCGGAACGGTCAGCGCATACTGAATAGGCGTTCTCATATCCGGAACACCAAGCTGGGCAAGAACCGAATTATCTGTGAACTCAACAAGAGAATGCACTATGCTTTCTCTGTGGATAACTACATCAATATTATTCTGCGGCACACCGAAAAGATGCGCAGCTTCAATGATTTCAAGTCCTTTGTTTGCCATTGTAGCAGAATCTATGGTCACTTTTCTGCCCATGTTCCACGTCGGGTGCGCAAGTGCATCTTCCGGCTTCATATTTTCAAGTTCGGAAAGGCTTTTTCCGAAAAACGGTCCGCCGGAAGCTGTAAGAATAAGCTTTTGGATCCTTGCGTAATCGCCCTTTGCCTGAAGGCATTGGAAAATTGCGGAATGTTCGCTGTCAACCGGAAGAATTTTCACTCCCCGTTCCTTTGCAAAATCCATAACTCTTTTTCCTCCGGCAACAAGTGTTTCCTTGTTTGCAAGAGCAACGTCGTTTCCTGCTTCAATTGCAGTGATGGTCGGGCGCAAACCGGCGATTCCGGTAACTGCGTTGAGCACGATATCACAATCTATCGCGGCAGCCTTGAGCACTCCTTCTTCTCCTCCGAGCACGATTATATCAGTGTCGGAAAGTGCGATGCTCAAGCCCTTTGCAGCCTTTTCATCATAGAGAGCAACTATCTTCGGCCTGAATTCTCTGGCCTGTTTTTCAAGCAGTTCTGCGTTACTTCCTGCTGCAAGAGCAACTACGGAATATACAAGATTTCTGCATACATCAAGGGTCTGGGTTCCGATTGAACCGGTTGAACCCAAAATTGAAAGGCGCTTCATTTTATATCAAAAGCCTCCTTTTATCTGTAAAAAACGCTGTTTAAAATCTTAATTATAAATAAAATTATTGCCGCACTAAGCGGCAATAAAACATTATCATAAATTTATGTTCAGACTGTGAACGGGAAATATACATTCCAGAGATAAAGAATAGGCGCAACAAAAATCCAGCTGTCAAAACGGTCCATAATTCCGCCGTGACCGGGCATTATATTGCCATAATCCTTTATTCCGAACTGGCGCTTGATTATCGAAGCACAAAGATCACCGAGAATCGCCATTACCGCACCGATCGGAACGAATATCACGAAGCTTATCCAATTTACTGTATATCCTGTGATTTTTTCAAAGACAAGCGCAAGCAGACAGCAGAAAACAACATCTCCGAAAACTCCGCCTATTGCACCCTCAACGGTTTTTTTAGGGCTTATTTCCGGACAAAGTTTACGTTTTCCAAAAAAGTATCCGCTGAAATATGCGCAGGTATCATTGAGCCACGCAACCGCAAGACCGGAAAGCACCAGGAAATACGAAACCGGTTCTCCGTAATTTCTGAACAGAAGAAGAGTTGAAAAAGCCTTTGGGATCATTATGGTAAATAAAAACGCAAACGCCGCATCTGTAATTTTAAAATCTTTATGGTTCGAAAGAACAAATATCAGAACGAGCAGCGCAAATACAAATTCAACATATCCTCCGATAGAAGAAAAGCTCTGGTAATATGCTGTTGAAAAAAATGCCGCAAAACCTGCGCAAACAGCACTGAATGGTCTGCTTTTTGAAAGTCCTGCCGCGTTTATCATTTCATATACCGCAATTACGGAAAGGGCCGTTACCACAACATCAAGAACTGCTGTTTCAAAAAGAAAAAGCACCCCAATCAGTAAAACAAGCCCCGCAAAAGCGGAAATAATTCTTATTTTCAAATTTAACTAACCTTCTTTTAAGAAATACTGTGTTATATTCCGCCAAAGCGCCTGTTCCTTCTGGAATATTCCTCCAGCGCTTTGTCAAGGTCTGCCCTTGTAAAATCCGGCCAAAGCACATCCATAAACACAAATTCGGAATATGCGCTTTCCCAAAGCAAAAAGTTCGAAAGTCTTTCCTCTCCGCTTGGGCGGATTATAAGATCGCATTCGGAAGCAGCAGAATAAAGATTTTTTGAAATTATGTTTTCGTCTATATCCTCAGGAGAAAGTTCTCCTTTTGCGATTTTCTCGGCGATTTCACGCACTGAATGAACGATTTCGTCCCTTCCGCCATAGTTAAGCGCTATCTGAACCGTTGTCACGGTTTCGCCGATATCTGCCTGCTCCGCCTCTTCCATAAGTTTTCTGAGTTCGCCGTCAAAAGGCGTTTTATCACCGATAAAACGCACCGCAATTTTTTCTCCGGCACCTTTTTTCATGTTTTTGAGATATTCACGCATAAGCGACATTATCCCATCGATTTCGTCCTTCGGTCTTTTCCAGTTTTCTGTTGAAAAAGCATAGACCGTAAGATATTTTATCCCGAGATCCCTGCAATATTTTGAAATATCGAGAAAGACATCGGAACCCTTTTTATGTCCCATATTGCGCGGAAGGCCGCGTTTTTTTGCCCAGCGGCCGTTTCCGTCCATAATAATGCCGATATGTTCCGGCAAAATAAATTTATCGGACATATCGGCACCTCCATTCAAAATTCAGGAAATCAGATTTCCATGATCTCTTTTTCTTTTTCTGCAGCCATTTTTTCGATTCTTGCAATAAAATCATCAGTGAGCTTCTGGATATCTTTTTCAAGATCTTTAAGATCATCTTCGGTGATGAGTTTATCTTTCTGCTGTTTTTTGCAGAAATCGTTTGCATCGCGGCGATGGTTACGTACGTTTACTTTTGCTTCTTCGGAATGTTTTGCAATGGTTTTGCAAAGATCTTTACGGCGTTCCTCGGTAAGAGGCGGGAAAACAAGACGAATGCAAATACCGTCGTTCTGGGGCGGAATTCCGATATCGGAAGCGTTGATTGCTTTTTCGATAAGTTTAAGACATCCTTTATCCCAAGGCTGGATAACAAGGATTCTTGCTTCAGAAACAGAAACTGCTGCAACCTGGTTGATAGGGGTCATGGTGCCATAATATTCAACTGCAACTCTGTCAAGAACGCCGGGGTTTGCGCGTCCTGCACGGATGGATGCAAAGTCATTTGCAAGTACGGAAAGGGTTTTCTCCATTTTCTCATTATAAGGAATAAGCTGTTCTTTCATAATGTCCTCCTTTTTCTCGGTGAATTGGAATTATAAAAGCCGTTCTTCAGGGAAAAGCTCACCGGGCTTCCCCTTCCGGCAAAATTAACAGATCGGAAAATCAACCGGTAACAACAGTACCGATATTTTCGCCTTTGATCGCTTTTACGATGTTATCCGGGTCATCAAGGCTGAAAACAAGAACGGGCATATTGTTATCGCGGCAAAGCGCTGCGGAAGTTGCGTCCATAACAGCAAGTTCTTTATCAAGCACTTCTTTGAAGGTAAGAGTATCATAGCGTTTTGCGTCATCATATTTATGAGGATCTTTATCGTAAACGCCGTCCACCATGGTTGCTTTAAAGAAGATATCCGCGTTGATTTCAACTGCGCGAAGTGCACTTGCGGTATCGGTGGAGAAGCAAGGTCTTCCGATTCCGCCGCCAAAAATTACAACACGCCCTTTTTCAAGATGTCTTGTTGCTCTGCCTTTAATAAAAAGCTCTGCAATTTCGGGCATTGAAATAGCGGTCTGAACTCTTGCGTTAACACCCATCTGTTCAAGAGTATCGCCGACTGCGATTGCGTTGATGATGGTTGCAAGCATTCCCATATGGTCTGCTCTTGTTCTGTCCATGTTTCCGCTGGAACGTCCGCGCCAGAAGTTTCCGCCGCCTACAACAATCGCGACTTCTGCTCCGAGTTCGGTACATTTTTTAATACTTTCGCAAATGGGGGTGATGATGTTAAAATCAAGGCCAACGCCTTTGGGTCCTGCAAGGGCTTCTCCGCTTATTTTTATAAGCACCCTTTTGTATTTAAGTCCCATGTCATATCGCTCCAATCGTCATAGCAGGAAGGAGCTTATTCTCCTCCCTATTCTATATTATTTTACTATAATAAAGAACAGATGTAAAGATTAAATTCCAATTTTATTCAGTCTGCATAAAAAAACACCCTGCCGCTTGGCAGGGTGTGATTTTTTATGCATTGTACATCGATTACAGAAGAGAATCGAAAAGTTCGGGTGCATATTTCGGAATAACGGTGGAGCCGATGTAGAGGTCCATGCGTGCTGCTTCTTCAATACCAGCAGCAACAGCAGCTCTTACAGCGCCAACGTCACCGGTAAGGGTTACGATACCTTTACCGCCGACAGCATAACCCATGGTGATACCAACAAGGCTGATCTGTGCAGCTTTTGCAGCAACATCAGCTGCTTTGATAGCAGAAGTGATGCTGTAGAATTCCATTGCACCGATTGCATCGCCTTTGAGAACCTGAGCGGTGCCGCTGAGTGCAGGAATAAGCTGGGGATGTACGTTCTGAATGATCATCTTGTCAACAACGCAGTTTCCGCCGTTCATTTCGCCAGCAAGAATGGAGGCTTTTACAGAACCGGTGTCACCGGTGATGATAATGATATATTTGCCGGGGCAAACAGTAGAAGTTCTGATAAGGGAAACTTCTGCTGCTTTGAGCATTACATCACAGGTTTCGATACCTTTTGCAATGCTGTTAAATTCAAGCATTCCGATAGTCTGGATCATTTGCT
>JAZTXW010000028.1:0-52495 GCA_045636625.1 Oscillospiraceae bacterium | reverse complement strand
CGGTCTGGCTTCTTCCGTAAACAAGCTGAAGGAAGATTTCGCGCATAGCTACGTTGATTGCGTCGCAGACAAGGTCAGTGTTGAGAGCTTCGAGGATGGTTTTTCCGGGAAGGATCTCGCCTGCCATTGCGGCGGAATGGGTCATACCGGTGCAGCCGATGGTTTCAACAAGAGCTTCTTCGATAATTCCGTTTTTTACGTTAAGGGTGAGTTTGCAAGCGCCCTGCTGGGGTGCGCAAGCACCGATACCATGGGAAAGACCGGAGATATCTTTGTTCTCGTAAGCTTTATCCCATCTTCCTTCTTCGGGGATGGGTGCCGGTCCGTGGTGGGGTCCTTTGGTAACGGGACACATCCTTTCGACATCTTTTGAGCAGTTCATTGATTTTTGCCCCTCTCATTATGTAAATTTTTGCTTTTGCACAAATTTTGCGGCAATTTCCGAAGGAAATATCCCCCGAATTTACGCCATAATAATTATATATAAAAACAGATGCTAAATCAATAGCCATTTTATGCGGCGTTTTTTTGAAAAAAACGCTGTTTTTTAAATTTTCATCAGTTTCGCCGTTTTTTATTTCGCCCAATGGGCAAATTTAACGAAAAGGGGATTTTCCGCTTTTGGCGAAAAGGACAAATTAAGAAAAAAGGGAGCTTTTAAAATTAAAAAATTCTAAAAGCTCCGCTGCGGTTTTTATTATTGCATAAAACGCCCTGCGGTTTTTCTGATTTCTTTCTCAAACATTTCAACAAACTCTTCCTCGCCGGGATAATGGTTTGCGTCAAGATCCGAATCTATTTCGTTGATTCTCAACAGTGAATCATGAGCGCCTTCCCATTTTTTCTCAGCTCTTTTGTTGATTTTCTCTTCCTCTTTTTCGCAAAGTTTTAATTTCTCTTTAAGGTTATTTTCGCTGACAACAAGGTTATGCATTTCTTCTTCGAGTTTCTTCTTCTCTTTTTTCTGGAAGAAATTAAGTCCTATGCTGCGGTTCCAGGCTCTGTGGTAGCAATCTCTGACACTGGAAATCTCCGAACGGATTTTTTCGGCTTCCTGCTTTGCGATTTCGGCCTTGTCCAGAAGTTCGTTGTATTCGTCGACTATCTCACAAAGGGAATTTCTTTCTGCGATAAGTTTTTTTAATTTTTTACTGTGTTCTTCCCAATATTGGCTTGTAATTTCTTTTTGTTTGTCCCCGATAATTTCCTCAAGCACTTTAAGATGTTTTAAAATATCACTTTCTTCACAAAGGAAATCAAACACACTGTAGGCCCTTTCCGCAACCATTTTTGAATACAGTGCATTTTCGGTACACACAAGAATAGTTTGAAGAAACAGAGCAATACTTGTATCCAGCTTTTTATGCAACCACTTCTTATTATCCGTATATTCTTTAAAGCTGAATTCGAAATAGAGGCTTGCACGGTAATACGCACCCAAAAAAACTGTTATAAATTTATTAAAAGCATAAATTCTGTCTTTTTCGGGTTCGTTTTCATATATAAGAATAATAATATTTTTATAACACGCTTCAGCATTTTTCAGACTCATCACCGCATTGAGGAAACCCATATTATAAAGAATTTCACAGCCTCTTTCGAGCCATTCTTCCCATCCGATTTCTTCCTCTTTCTGTTCTTCCGGCTTCGGAACAGGTTTTTCCTCTTTCGGTGCGGGTGCGGAAACAACAGGTGCCGGCTTAGGAACAGTTTTTTCGTATCTTTTGCCGCAGTAATAACATTCATAATAACCGCCGCGGTCGGTAAGATCTCCGCCGCAGTTTCTGCAAGTCAGTTCCATAATAACTTATCCCTCTTTTTCCGCCATGAGGAACTTGAATCTCCTGATTATCTGATGAAAAACCTCATCGGTATATTCGGTTATCTCTTCCGTTCCGAAAAGGCTTTCGAGCCCGAGGGCGCGGACAAATTCATCCGCCTTTTTTGCATATCTTTGAACGGTGTATTTTTTAAGGTGGAAAGCATCCTTGAATTCCTGTTCGGAAAGACCGGGGACTTCGTTTTTATAAAAACGTTCCAAACCTTCGACGTAATATTTCATATCGTCCATCGCACCGAGGAGAATTCTTATATCGTCGGGGCCCATTTTATCAAACCAGGGGGTTATGTTTTTTTCTAATCTGTAAACCATTAAATCGCCAGCTTTCCGCTATTTTATAATTTAAGTATAGCACACAGCATTATTAAAACACAACTTTTTTAAGCGCAAATAATCGCCTTTGGCGATTGTTTACACTCCGTTAATTGACAATACTATATATTAGAGGTAAAATATATAATAGAATAATATGCTATTAAACCCAAAAGGAGATTTTTTAATGGGATTTCTTGATAAGATTTTTGGAAACTATTCTCAAAAAGAACTTAAAAGAATAGATCCGCTTGTAAAAAAGGTTCTTGACCTTGAAGAAACTTATCGCGCCATGAGCGAAGACGAACTTAAAGGACAGACTGCCGTTCTTAAAAACCGCCTTGCAAAGGGTGAAACTCTTGACGATATCCTTCCGGAAGCATTTGCCGCCTGCCGCGAAGCCTGTGACCGTGTTCTTGAAATGCGTCCCTATCCGGTACAGATCATCGGCGGTATTATTCTTCACCAGGGAAGAATTTCCGAAATGAAAACCGGCGAAGGCAAAACCCTTGTTGAAACCCTTCCGGCATACCTTAACGCGCTTACCGGCGAAGGCGTTCATATCGTAACCGTCAACGATTACCTTGCAAAACGTGACTCCGAATGGATGGGCAAGGTTTTCAGCTATATGGGTCTTACCGTCGGTCTTGTTATCCACGGCGTTTCCAACGACGAAAGAAGAGAAGCCTATGCCGCAGACATCACTTACGGCACCAACAACGAATTCGGCTTCGACTATCTTCGTGACAACATGGTAACCTATAAAGAAAACCGCGTTCAGCGCGGATTTTCATACGCCATTGTTGACGAAGTTGACTCCATCCTTATCGACGAAGCGAGAACCCCGCTTATCATTTCCGGCAGAGGCGACAAATCCACCGATCTTTACCAGAAAGCGGACCGTTTCGCAAGAACCCTTTCCGCAATCCGCGTTAAAGAGCACGATTCCAAAGAGGAAGTTGACAGCATCGAGGCGGATTACATTGTTGACGAAAAAGCGCATAACGCAACCCTTACTCCCCGCGGCGCAAAAAAGGCTGAAGTTTATTTCAACGTCGAAAATATCAACGATGCTGACAATATGACCATTCTTCACCATATCAACCAGGCAATCAAAGCCCACGGCGTTATGAAACGCGACACCGATTACGTTGTAAAAGACGGCGAAGTTATAATCGTTGACGAATTTACCGGACGCCTTATGCTCGGAAGACGTTATAACGAAGGTCTTCACCAGGCTATTGAAGCAAAAGAAGGCGTTACCGTTGCAAGAGAAAGCAAAACCCTTGCGACCATCACTTTCCAGAACTATTTCAGAATGTATAAAAAACTTTCCGGTATGACCGGTACCGCAATGACCGAAAGCGACGAGTTCCGCGAAATTTACGGTCTTGACGTTGTTGAGATCCCCACCAACAAGCCGGTTATCCGTAACGATATGCCCGATATCGTTTATAAAAACGAACGCGGCAAGTTCAATGCGGTAATCAACGAGATCGTTGCCGCACATTCCAAAAACCAGCCCGTTCTTGTCGGTACCGTCACCATTGAAAAATCCGAACTTCTCAGCTCCATGCTCAAACGCCGCGGCGTTCCGCACAACGTGCTCAACGCAAAACACCACGATAAGGAAGCGGAGATCGTTTCCCAGGCGGGTACCCCCGGCGCAGTTACCATTGCGACCAACATGGCAGGCCGAGGCACCGACATCATGCTCGGCGGCAACGCGGAATTCCTTGCGAAAGCCGAAATGAGAAAACTCGGTTACGAGGAAGAAATGATAAACGCCGCCACCGCTTATTTTGAAACCGGTGCGGAGGATATTCTTTCCGCAAGAGCGCATTACGCCGAACTTCTTCATAAATTCAAAGCGGAAATCGCACCGAAAGCGGAAGAAGTCAGAAACGCCGGCGGTCTTTATATAATCGGTACAGAACGTCACGAATCCCGCCGTATCGATAACCAGCTCCGCGGACGTGCAGGACGCCAGGGCGACCCGGGCAAAACCCGTTTCTTCATTTCCCTTGAAGATGACCTTATGCGTCTTTTCGGCGGAAACAGAATCCAGGGCATTATGGAAACCCTTAAAATCGAAGAGGATATGCCCATCGACGCAAAAATGCTCAGCGGTTCCATCGAAGGCGCGCAGAAAAAGGTTGAAGGCAGAAACTTCGAGACCCGTAAAAGTGTTCTTCGCTTTGACGACGTTATGAACCAGCAGAGAGAAATCATCTATGGACAGCGCGGAAAAGTTCTTGAAGGCGAAGATATAAGCGAATATATCGCAAACATGCGCAGCGAATCCGTTGAAAAGACGGTTGATATCTATCTTGCAAACGACGAAAGCAAAGGCGACTGGAACCTTGACGGACTTCGCGACTATTATCTCGGCTGGCTTCTTACCGACGGCGACCTTCGTTTCACCAAAGAGGAATTCGAGAAAATCACCAAAGCAGACGTTACCGGGATTCTTCAGGAAAGAATGGAAGATATTTATTCCAGAAGAGAAGAACAGTTCACTCCCCAGATCATGCGTGAACTTGAGCGTGTTGCTCTTCTTCGCAACGTTGACCTTAAATGGATGGATCACATCGACGCCATGAGCGACCTTAAACAGGGAATTTATCTTCGCAGCTATGCCCAGCACGACCCGGTTGTTGAATACCGCATCGAAGGTTTTGATATGTTCGACCAGATGATCGAAGCCATCCGCGAAGATACTGTCAAAATGCTTATGACCGTCAAAATAAAAGCCGCCCCCCAGAGAGAGCAGGTTGCCGTTCCGGTTGAATCTTCCGGCGACGGAAGCGTTTCCGCAACTGTTGTCAAAAAGAACAAAGTCGGAAGAAACGACCCCTGTCCCTGCGGCAGCGGCAAAAAATACAAACATTGCTGCGGTAAATAAAAATGGCGGAACTTAACCTTGTTCTTGTTGAACCCCAGATTCCCCAGAACACCGGAAATATTGCAAGGACCTGCGCCGTTACCGGCGCACGTCTGCATATAATCCGCCCCATGGGTTTTGTTATTGACGACAAAAAACTCAAAAGGGCGGGGCTTGATTACTGGGACAAGCTGGATATAACTTTTTACGATGATCTTGCGGATTTTTTCGCAAAAAACAGCGGTGATTTTTATTATTTCACCACGAAGGGACTTCATCGCCACAGCGACGTTTCATATCCGGACGGATGCTATCTCTTTTTTGGAAGGGAAGACGCCGGACTTCCGGAAAAGCTTCTTTTTGAAAACCCGGGAACCGCTGTGCGAATCCCGATGAAGCCCACCCTTCGCAGCCTTAACCTTTCAAATTCCGTTGCCATTGCCGCATACGAAGTTTTGCGCCAATGGGATTATCCGGACCTTCAGTTCAAAGGCGAACTCCGGGATTTTGATTGGGCGGACGCGGGGATCGGACAGATCTGACTTTCCTTTAACAAAGGGCGCTTTTAAAGGAGGAATTACTATTTCCGGCGACAACACTTTGCAGAAACTTATGGGCGCAATGCGCAAGGCAATTGAAGATTATAAAATGATTGAAAACGGCGACCGCATTGCTGTCGGGGTTTCCGGCGGAAAAGATTCCGTTGCGATGCTTGCGGGTCTTGCGGGACTTCGGCGTTTTATCGGAATCGATTTTGAAATAGTGGCAATTTGCCTTGACCCGCAATTCGGCGGAGAACCGGGCGATTTTTCCGAAATTGAAAAGCTTTGCGAACGCATCAACGTAAAATTCGATTTGCGCAGAACGCATATAGGCGAAGTTATTTTTGAGGACAGAAAAGAAAAGAACCCCTGCTCCCTTTGCGCAAGAATGAGAAGAGGACTTCTTCACGACGTTGCAAAGGAAAACGGATGCAACAAAATGGCCCTTGGACACAACTTTGAGGACGCGGTGGAAACTTTTATGATGAACCTTTTTGACGAAGGCAGAATCGGTTGTTTTTCTCCTGTAACGTGGCTTTCCCGCAAGGAAATCACCGTGATCCGTCCGCTTATATACTGCCACGAAGATGAAATCATAAAAATCGCGAACCACGAGCATCTTCCGATCGTCAAAAGCCGCTGTCCTGCGGACAAACATACCGAACGCGAGCACGTAAAGAATCTTATTGAGCGTCTTGAGCACGAAGAGGGTTACGACTGTCTTCCGAACAAGCTTCTTGGAGCTATTCAGCGCGGAAACGTTTGCGGATGGGGACTTTCCGGCGACGATTCCGCGGAAAGATATTCGAAAATTTAAAGCCTTCTCCTTGAGGAGAAGGTGGCAAAACCGAAGGTTTTGACGGATTAGGTGTTAAATAAACGCCGCATTCGCGGCTACACCTCATCAGTCTGCTTTGCAGACAGCTTCTCCTCAAGGGGAAGCCTTAGTTTCAAAAAGGCGGTGCTCAAATTGGAAAATAAACCGAAAGTTTTTATGGTTTGCGGAATTTCCGGAAGCGGAAAAACCTGTTTTTCAAAGAAACTTGAACTTTCCGGCGTTCCGAGAATCTCGATGGACGAAGAACTCTGGCCGGATTATTATGCCTATCCGGGTTTGCTTTCCGAAGAGCATCTGGATTTTCTTTATAAGCAGGCTTTGGAAAGGATTTTTTCCAGGATCCGCAATTTCTGTGCCGAAGGACGTTCCTGTTCCGTCGATATGCCGTTTTGCAAGGCAGCTCAGCGGGAAGTTTTTCGTGCTCACGTTGAAAACTGCGGCGGAGAGGCGGTACTTATCTGGATAAACACCGATCTTCCGGTGCTCAAAAAGCGTCTTGCCGAAAGGGAAGGCAAGGGCGGACCGAACAATCTTCCTGTTTCCGAAAAGGAAATCGAAATGTACTGGCGCGGTTTTGAAAGACCGACCGATGAAAAGCATATCGAAATCGACGGAAACGGGGATTTTGATACCGACGAGATTTTAAAGATGATATAAAAGAAAAAGCGAGCACCGAATCGGTGCTCGCTTTTTTAAATGCAGTCTTCAAATTTAATTTCTCTGTCCGGGGATATTTCAAAATCCGAAAGTTCCGGAAAAAATTCCGAAACCCGCTCCGGTTTTTCGATAAGCAAAAGCTTTTTTGCCTTTGGAAGACACTTTATCCGGTATTCAAGCTTTCTTGCGGCGGTTTCGGAATTTGTTTTCCAAAGGGCGGCAAGACCGCAGACTTTATGGCTTTTTGTATATTTCGCTGCGGCTTTAAGCTGATGATAATGCGCGTGGATGCGGCGGTTTATGTCGTCCGTAAAACCGGTATAGAGGGAATCATCCTCGCAGAGAAGGGTGTATACCCAGAACATCAGATATCAAGAACGGCAAGAACGTTTCCGTCTTCGTTTTCTTCGCCGACGACGAAACCTGCTTTTTTGAAGAGTTTGTTTGCGCGGCTGTTTTCAAGGGAATATGCTGCGCAAAGTTTTTTTGCTTCGCCAAGGGGATATTCCTTTACGATTTTGATAGCTTCGTTAAGTGCAGCGGTGCCGTAACCCATTTTCTGGCAGTTGGCGTCGGTCATGATTCTCCAGATGCAATAGAAAGGTTCGGGAAGATCTTCGTCGCCTTCTTCGGCATAGCCGATCATAAGGAAGCCGACCATGTTGTCCTGCTCTGCGTCATAAACGCCGTAAGGCATCGGAACAACGGGGCCGCTTGTCATTGCAACGTATGCTTCCGCAAGGGAGCACATGTTTTCGGCGATGAAATCCTGCTGTTCTTCGCGAACATCAAGGTTAATGCAATCTTCAAAGTTTTCTTCGGTAATGGGTCTTAATTCTACCATTTTAAAAAGCACCTTTCGTTTTTTTATTTTTTCGGAGTTTCAAGAATATATACGTCAACCCGGCGAAGGCCGTTGAGCACACATTCATAATAAGTTTCGTAATAAAGGTCCACAAAGTTTTTTCCGGAAAGCATTGCGCCGCCGGTATCCGCCGCAAGGGCATAGCCATATACAAAACCGGTGTTTCCGTGGGCGACGATCCACATTTTTGTTCCGTAGGGAACGATTTTCGGATCGACCGCAACATAGCCGACCTGTGCAAGTCTTCCTGTTGCCGTACCCGCTCCGTATGGAGCGTAATATCCGGTTGCGCGGACGTTTGTGAACACTTTTTCATAGGTTGTGGGAACGCCGTTTACTATTTCGAACCCGTAATCAAGGGGGGAAATAACGCTTCCGTCGCCGATGACATAGAGATCGTTAGTGGGTTTTTTTGTTATTTCGTCCGAAACAAGAACCTTTTCGCCGTAAATTCCGTCGATAACTTTCTGTTCATAGGTTTTAAGGCGGGTTCCGTTTTTTCCGTAGGAAAGAAGAACGGTTTTTCCTCCGGAGATAAGGGAAGTTCCGCGATAGGTTTTTTCTCTTGGAACGCTTTCTTCTTCGGTGGTTATTATATAGTCAACCCGGGTCAGGCTTATGCTGTCGCCTTCGTCAAGTTTTTCCGTTTCTTCAACGTTCAGGAAATCGTGTTCCCTGATTTCAAGTCCGGAAATTTCAAGCGCGTCCGCGACGGTGTCGCCTTCCGCAACGGTTACGTGATATTTAAGGTCATCCGCGTTGATTTCAACGTTTATTGCGCTTTGAATTTTTATTTCCGCTTCGTTTTCTCCGATTTCGCCGAAAAATCCGCCGTTTCCGAATCCGGTCACTGTTACTATATCTTCCGGTTCAATTTCGATTTCAAGTTCTTCAAGAACTCTCCAGGGACTTGCGAGAGCCGTTATCATAACCTGTTCTTCGTTATCGACCAGGACAGTAACCCTTTTTATTCTTGATGCTGACCAAAGCATTATAAACGCAAGAACAAGTATCAGAAACGCAATTACAAGATGGCGCGGCCGGAGTTTTAATATAAGGCTTTCCGCTTTATGTAATACGGGCTGCATAAAGTCACTCCTTTACAACAAAGCCTATTATATTAAAAAACGGCTTGGTTGTCAAATTTTCCCCACTTTATGGGGTTTTTCTGGGGCTTTGTGTCAGTTTTATGTGTTTTTTTGCCGCGTTTCCGGCAATGCGCTTAAAGTTTATTTTGCGGTTGGAGCACAGGATTTTTGAACGGCGGTTTCTCTTTTAATTTTGCGTTGATATATGTTCTTAATAATGTTATAATTTATATAGATTTATTTTTACTGAAAGGGCTTTTGCCAATGGAACATAAATGCAAATGCAAAAACGGCGGAAAAGGACATAATTTTATCCCGGACCGCATTACGGTGACCGGAGAAGGCGGAAAGGAAATTTCCAACCGCGATCTTGTTTGTCACCACTGTGTATATAAAAAACGCGGGGACACTTCTTCCTGTCTTCGCTTTGATAAAAAGCCGGAATCCGTCCTTTCCGGAGGAAAATGCGAAGCATTCCTCAGCGGCGATCTTGGCGGAAAAAGCCACGGCTGCGGCGATTGCGGCGACTGCGGCGACTGTAAAAACGAATGCGGTTCCTGCGCCGGGGAATGCACCGGCTGCGGCGGATGCGAACATTGATCTTACTTTTTTTGAGAGGTGACATAAATGCCCATTAACATCACTTACCGCGAAGCGGAACCTTCCGATGCCGGAAAATTCCTTGAATATTGCAAAAAAGTCGGCGCAGAAACCGACAATCTTACTTTCGGAGCGGAAGGAATTCCTTTTTCCATCTCCCAGGAAGCAGATTTTATCCGTAAATTTGCCGGAAACCCCGACAGCGTAATGATCGTTGCTTTTGATGAGGGAGAACTTATCGGAACCGGAGCGGTTTCTGTCATTTCCGGAAAACCCCGTTTTTCCCACAGAAGAGAAATTGCCCTTTCCGTAAGAAAAGATTACTGGGGAAAAGGAATCGGCACCGGAATCATGAATCTTCTTATCGATTTCTGCAAAAAATCCGGCGCGGAAGCTGTTGAACTTCAGGTGCGTTCCGACAACGAGGCGGCAATCGCTCTTTATAAAAAATTCGGTTTTGAAAAAATCGGACAGAACGAAAAATTCTTTAAAATAAACGGCGAATTTTTTGCCGCGGATTATATGAACCTTTATCTCTGATGAAAATTTTCGGTTTTGATTTCAGCAATCTTTCCTATTCAAAGGAAGAAAACTTAAAACATAACAGGAGAACGGTGAAAAACCTTGAGCGAAGCGTTAAAAACGGTTTTTCCGCCGACGGTTTTATTGAAAACCAGAACCGCCTTTCCTGCATCAAATATTCCGCAAGGGATTTTGCCTATTGCGGCTGCGGCTGTATTGCCTATTGGAACATTCTTTTTTCAAGGGGCAGGGTGATCGGAATCCCCCGCCTTGCTTCCGAAATGGAAGCGGGTTGCTTTTTCCGCGGCGTTTTTGGAACAAACGCTTTTTTCATGAAGCGTTTTATGGAAAAGAAAGGCGAAAAGGTCGAAGTTTCCGCTTCTCCGGATGAAATTCTTGAAAACGGAGCGAAGGAAGCCATTGTTATGTATTACAAAAAGCCGCGGATCGCGCATTACGTTGCGTTTACCGAAGCCGGCACGGACGAAAACGGAAAACGTCTTTACCGTTTTTATAACGTCGGCGGAAAAATCATGCGGCAATTCGGTGAAGGAAACCCGGTTATCCTTACGCTTGAGGATTTTATCGAAAAAACGGCATATACTTTTTCAATATATTATAAATTAAGCTGAGGGGAAGGCCCCTCAGCTTTTTTTATTAACCTACCGCTGTGTTGTCCTTGTTAAGACGTTCTTTCCAGCCTTCGATAAACGAAGTGATAAAGTTTTTGCGGTCGCTTTCCGCCCAGCTTTCCTTGCTCCAATAATCCCAAAGGTTTTTGCCGAGGATCTTTTCGGAAAAATCTTTCGGAAGAGCAAGGGACATATCCGGGATCCAGTTTCCGGTTGCGTAATAATCCGCAAGCGCGGACATAAGGCTGTTGGAAATGCTGTGGCTTGGGCGGGTTTCGATCTCCGGATTCTGCTCTGCGGCGCCGCTTTTTCCTTCGTTTCCGGAAGAGGAAGCGCTTTCGTTCGGCGCGATTTCGGAAGGAGCTTCTTCGGAAGGTGTTTCTTCCTGAGATGAGGTTTCGGGGCTGCTTTCGTTTTCCGGAGCAGCGGTTCCGCCGCTCATAAGATATTCAAAGTTGAAAGGGACCGCGCCGAAAGCTTCGGAATAGGCTTTTCTTCCGCCTTCCTCATTATAAAGCCAGTTTATAAAATCCTTTGCGGCAGAAACCGAAGTTTCGTCCGCTTTCGGGTTTACTGCAATATAATAGCGGCTTCCGATGACGATGGATCTCTGGAGTTTTTCCGCCGTCATACCCAAAGCGGTTATCTCGTCTTCGGGAAGAGGGAGCTTCATTGGAATTATATCAAGAGTTTCGCTGAAGCCTTCCGAAGAGGTTTCAAAATCCGCAGTATCGGAAGTTCCGCCGGGATAGAAAAGCGCGTTGCCTTTCGTAAGAAGGTCGATTGAAGTTGAATAGTTATAATCCCCTCCGGTGAATTCCTCACCGCGGGAAATGCTGCCTTCTGCGCCGGCAATATGGCTTGTATGAAGGTCGAGCACCTCGATATAAGAGGAAAGAGCTTTTTCAAGACCGGAAACGGATTCTTCCGGCGCGCTCATAACTTCATAGCGGCTTTTGAATTTTGATGCAAGAATATAGCTTAAAAGATGTTCGGAAGCACGGCTGCTTTCGCTGTTAAGGGCGAAAACGCCGGTTAACATTGCGGCTTTTCCGGATTTTTCCGGAAGAAAGCTGTATTCGTTTCCGTTAACGGTTACTTTTGCTTCGGAAGGGGAGGCGATATAGCTGTCGGTC
The DNA here is from genome assembly GCA_045636625.1 of Oscillospiraceae bacterium. Lineage (GTDB taxonomy): Bacteria > Bacillota > Clostridia > Oscillospirales > Ruminococcaceae > UMGS1668. The sequence continues at coordinate 40,579 of JAZTXW010000028.1, read as the reverse complement.
GCGGTGACAAAACTTTCAAAATCCGCAAAAGAGCAGGAACGAAGATCTTCGATAAGTCCGGAAGCCGCTTCCTCACCGAAAAGGGCGGAAATCATCTCTCTGTCAAAAATATAGCCGTATCCTTCGAGCACGAGGGGGATTCCGTAACTTCCGATTCCGTCGGAATTGAGCTGAAGTCCGCCCGGAACTTCCTGGAGCATGGAAGAAAATTCGCTTTGGTTTATAAGGTCGGTGAAAAGTCCGCCGGAATGCCACTGTGAAAGATCGGAATGGGAATCCACCACATAGATCGCACCGGAGGAGGATTGCATTTCTCCCAGGAAATTATTTCCCGCAAGCTTTGCGGAAAGTTTTTTTCCGGTTTCGGAAGAATATTTTTCCGCAAGGCTCATCAGCATCGGCGCAAGGGCTGTGTTATCATGGTAGAGAACAAGCTCGTCTTCTTCGTTTGTTTCCGGGGGATTTCCCGCATCCGGGTCTTCTTCTCTTTTCATGCATCCGCCTAAAGCAAAAAGCAAAGACGCGGCAAGAATTAAAGAAAGCAATCTTTTTATTTTCATTTTTTCTGTTCCATCCTTTCGATATTTTTGCTTTTAGTTTTTGCGGATTTTTTGAAATTATAAGGGCATTTTTTTATTTTGCTTGACACGATTTATTAATAATGGTAAAATAATTTGTAATAATGCGGATGTGGCGGAATCGGCAGACGCGCCGGATTCAGGTTCCGGTGGTGGTCAACACCTTGTGGGTTCAAGTCCCATCATCCGCACCAAATAAAAAAGGACGCCTTGGGGCGTCTTTTTTTATTTGGTGCTTTTATTTAAATGAGGGTGGAAACCCTGATGGTTTCCCCCTCAAACTCCGCTTTCCTTCCGGGTTTTATTGAAATTACGCTTTCTTATTTTTCATCATCCGTAACAAACGAAAAGGACGCCCTGGGGCGTCTTTTTTTATTTGGTGCTTTTATTTAAATGAGGGTGGAAACCCTGATGGTTTCCCCCTCAAACTCCGCTTTCCTTCCGGGTTTTATTGAAATTACGCTTTCTTATTTTCCATCATCCGTAACAAACGAAAGGGACGCCTTGAGGCGTCTTTTTTTATTTGGCGTCTTCCTTGTTCCGGAATTTATCGGAACCGGTCTTTCTTTATTGCTCAAAAAGTTATATAATGAAAACAAATATTTTATCAAGGAGGATCCTTATGAATTTTTCAGTAAAGAAATTTTCAATGATTCTTATTCTTGCTTTTCTTGTTCTTTTCGGCGGCTGCGGCGGCGAAAAACTTCCCGCTGAAAGTGAAATTGAAATCCCCGCTGAAAGCGAAAGCGAACCCGAAGCAGAACCCGAACAGGTTCCCGTTCTTTGCGGAATCGATACCTATCTGATAATCCTTAACGAAGAAAACAGCTTTAACGTCGGTAAAAATCTTTCAACAGACGAATACGGAAGAGTTTCTTCCATTGAGCAGATGTATGATATTTCCGAATTCACTTATGACGAGAACGGATTTATCGTCGGTGTTTCCACCACGGATAAGGACGACGGAACAATCGGAACCGAAAGCTGGATATACGAGGGCGGAAAGCCTTTTAAAAACGAATGCAACCCCAACGACGGATTCCGCTATTCAAGAATCACCGATTTTGAAACAAATACGGACGAAAACGGATCTGTTATCGAACTTATTGAAAACGAAACTTTCACAGACCCGGAGGACGGCGGCGTTTCCTACGGCGTTGACAGATATGAATTTGAATACGACGAAAGCGGAAGGGTTGTTTTTTCAAAATTTTATACCGACGGAAAATATGACCACTATACCGTTCTGACCTATGACGAATACGGAAACCTGCTTTCCTATTCAAACCGCGACCCGGAAACGGACCGGGAATATCTTCGCGTTGATTTCAGATATGAACTTATTGATGAAACAGAAGTTTTATTTAAAGAGCTTGATCCCTTTGCATATTACTGCAACATGCTTTTCTCTTTAAATTATATTCTTTGATTTTTTGCGCCGTTTATTAAATCCGGAATGAGGTGTTTTTTATGAAAAAAATTTTTGCTTTGATTTTTGCCGCATTGCTTTGCCTTTCTCTTTGTTCCTGCGGAGTTAAAAGCCCGGAACAGGAACTTGCGGAAGCACGCAGAGCAGCAAAACAGGCAAAAGAAGCTGCCGACGCAGCAAGAGATAATTACAACCAGCTTCTTCAGGATATCAAGGATTATGAGGACGCTGTTGAAAGAGTTAAAAACGCAAAATAATTTTTAATAAAACAAAAGAAGCACCCTTCGGGGTGCTTCTTTGTTTTGTTAAATTCTTTCGAATCTTTTTGTTATTTCAAATATATAATCTTCCAGTTCCTTTGAGGCAAAACCTTTTTTTGCGCGCCAGGTCCAGTTTTTATCCGAAAGGGTTCCGGGGAAATTCATTCTTGCTTCCGCGCCGAGTTCAAGATAATCCTGCATTGAAATCACGCAAAGGCGGCTTACCGAAGCCATGCATCCGCGTATAAGACCTTTTGCAAAGCCCTCTTCCTCGGTAAGTCCAAGATAGGCTTTTCCTTCCGCAAGGTCGCTTTCCGCAACCTCGGAAAGCCACTGGACAAGGGTGGGGTTATCATGGGTTCCGGAATAAACCACCGAGTTTTCCGGATATGTATGGGGAAGATAGTTTCGCGCTTCGCGGGAATCGAAGGCAAACTGCATTATCTTCATTCCGGGGTATCCGGAATCTTCCTGGAGTTTTCGGACTTCGGGGGTTACAAAGCCAAGGTCTTCGGCGATGAAATCAATTTCCGGAAGGGCGGATTTTACTGCGCTTATAAAATCCATTCCGGGGCCTTTTTCCCAACGTCCGTTCATTGCGGTTTTTTCGCCGAAAGGAATTGACCAATAACTTTCAAATCCGCGGAAATGGTCGATTCGGATTATATCATACATATGTTTTGCGGCGCCAAGGCGTTTTATCCACCAGGCAAAACCGCTTTTTTTCATTTTTTCCCAATTATAAATCGGGTTTCCCCAAAGCTGACCGTCCGCACTGAAAGAATCCGGGGGACAGCCCGCGACACATTTCGGGGCAAGGTTTTCATCAAGAAGAAATTCTTCCGGCGCGGACCAAACGTCCGCGGAATCCAGCGGAACATATATCGGAATATCGCCGACTATTCTTATTCCGTTTTTATTTGCGTAAGCGCGGAGTTTTTCCCATTGGGAGAAAAATTCATACTGGAGGAAGATTTTAAAATCCATTTCCTCTTTAAGTTCAATGCGCTTTTCCGAAAGGGCTTTTTCGTCACGAAGGCGAAGTTCTTCCGGCCATTCGGTCCAGGGTTTTCCGCCGAAGGAATCCTTTATTGAAACAAAAAGGGCGTATTCGAAAATCCAGCTTTTGTTCTTTTCGATAAACTCACTATATTTTTCGTCCGGCACAAAACGGCTGAAAGCAAGGCGGAGCGCCTTGCTTCTGTTTTCATAAAGAGCGCCGAAATCGACTTTTTCCTCATCGTTTCCCCAGAAAAAAGATTCAGCCTCCTGTTTTTCAAGAAGGCCGCTATCTATCAGAGTTTCCAGGTCGATGAGATAGTGGTTTCCCGCAAAAGCAGAGCAGGATTGGTATGGGGAATCTCCGTATCCGGTCGGGCTTATGGGCAGGATCTGCCAGACACGCTGGCCGGCATTTTTAAGGAAATCCACAAATTCATAGGCATTTTTTCCCATGCTTCCGATTCCATAAGGACCCGGAAGAGAGGTTATATGCATGAGTATTCCGCTTTCTCTCATTGGAAAAGCTCCTTATATTGAATTTTTGTAATTAAATTTTTTGCGTGCTTTCTTTTTGGCGAATTACAAAAGGAACGGTTTCGTACCTTGCGGCGCCTTCGTTTTCAATGCAATCCAGAAGGATTTCGACGCTTCGGACAGCCATTTTCTGCACGTCCTGTTCAACCGTGCTCAATTTAGGAACAAGATATGAACCCAGAGCAAGACCGTCGAACCCGATCACGGAAACATCTTCCGGAACGGAAAGACCGTGATCTTTAAGCGCGCGGATCGCGCCGATTGCCATAACGTCCGCCGCCGCAAAAAGCGCGGTGAAGTTTCTTCCGTTTTTAAGAAGGCTGCAGGTTGCGTTATAGCCGTCCTGATATGAAAAACGGACGCCGATATAATCTTTGTCTTTATCAAAATCGATACCGTGCTCAAGGCAGGATTCGAGGCAGCCTTCGAAACGAAGGCGTCCGGTATCGGAAGTATTGCGGTCGCCGCCGACTATCGCGAATTTTCTGTGGCCGAGTTCAATCAGGAAATCCATGGCCGTTTTTGCCGCAAGGCGGTCGTCGGTGGAAACGCTTGAAAGATTATCGAAGGAAAGATCGGACGCATCGCTTGAAACAAGCACGCAGGGAATTTCTATTTTATCAAAATCGCTTCTGAAATGCTCCATATTTCCGCCGAGGATAAGAATTCCGAGAGGCTTTTTTTCCCGGCAGAGGCGAACAGCGCGAAGAACTTCGTTATCGTCCTCGTCGATATAATCCACAAGAAGGGGATATTCGGTTTTTGCGATTTCGCTCTGGATCGATTCCACAAGGGAACCGAACATTTCGTTGGAGGTGCCTTTTACAACCACAAGAATCGAAGTTGCGTGCTGCTGTTTAAGCTGTTTTGCGTTATTGTTTATCTGGAAACCGCTTTCCTCAACGGCTTTCATGATAATTTTTCTTGCTTTTGCGCTTACGTTCGGGTGGTTATTAAGAACGCGCGAAACAGTTGCAACGCCATAACCGGTTATTTCCGCCAGATCCTTTATAGTCACAAAAACACCTCCTTCGCGATTATTTTTTCAAAAAGACAGATCAGCCTTTTACCGCACCGGCAGCAACACCTTTGATAATGTGTTTCTGGCAGGTGAGATAGAAGATGATTACGGGAACGATGCTCAGAAGGATAAGTGCCATTGTTGCGCCGAGGTCAACGGTTCCGTAGCTTCCTTTAAGGTACTGGATATGGATCGGAATGGTTCTGTATTTTTTGATATCGAGTACGAGATAAGGAAGAAGATAGTCGTTCCAGATCCACATGATTTCGAGGATCGCGACGGAGATCATGGTGGGTTTCATCATCGGGAGAACGACGCTGAAATAGGTGCGGAAGGGGTTGCAGCCGTCGATCGCGGCGGCTTCTTCAATATCGAGAGGAATGCTTTTTACAAAACCGACGAACATGAATACCGCAAGTCCCGCTCCGAAACCGAGATAGATTACCGGAATGGTCCAGGGGGTGTTGAGACTTAAGGTATCGGCGGTTTTTGCAAGAGTGAACATTACCATCTGGAAAGGAACAACCATGGAGAAAACGCATCCGTAATATACGATTCTGCAGGCAAGGGAATCGACACGGGAAATATACCATGCTGCCATGGAAGTGAAGAGAAGGATGAGGAATGTTCCGAGAAGGGTGATTATGATGCTGTAAATTACGGAATTTGCGAAAGGATATCCGCCGAAAGTTACGCCGGTGATGATATTGTCAAGGCCTGCCCAGCTTTCTGCGTCGGGCATTGCGAAAGTATCGGTTTTTACGAAGGTGTTCTTTTTAAATGTATTAACAAGAACCATAAGAACCGGGAAAACATAGATTACGGAAAGAAGAGCAAAAAGAACGGTTGTAAGGGTTTTTCCGAATTTTTCTTTCTTGAAGGAGTTTTTCATTACTGCTGTACCTCCTTTTTACGGGTTGCGGTAAGCTGGGCGATTGCCAGGGTTGCAACAAGGATAAAGAACAGAACCGCTTTTGCCTGGGCAACGCCGCGGGATGCGGTGTTCTGTCCGTAGAAAGTGTTGTAGATATTGAGGGCAAGCATTTCGGTCGTATGAATCGAAGTGCCGTCCGGGTTGATGATATAGGGGCTTCCTCCGGTAAGAGCAAGGTTCTGGTCAAAGAGTTTGAATCCGTTGGTAAGGGAAAGGAAGGTGCAGATGGTGATGGAGGGCATTACGTTCGGGATAGTTACTTTGAAAAGAGTCTGCATTGCGGAAGCGCCGTCGATTTTTGCCGCTTCGAGCATATCTTCCGGAACAGCCTGGAGACCCGCGATATAGATGATCATCATATAACCTATCTGCTGCCAGCAGGTAAGGATGATAAGTCCCCAGAATCCCCATTCCTTATCCATAAGGATCGAAGTTTCATAATAGGAGAGGAAACCGTCGAAGATCATGCTCCAGATATAGCCGAGGACGATACCGCCGATAAGGTTCGGCATGAAGAAAACGGTTCTGAAAAGGTTTGCGCCTTTGATTTTCTGTGTAAGAGCATAAGCAACGGCAAATGCAAACACGTTGATGAGCACAAGGGAAACAACCGCAAAAGTTGCGGTGAATCCGAAGGAATACATAAAGCTTTCATCGGTAAGAGCTTTTTCGTAGTTGGAAAAATTGACCCATTCCCAGTCGCTTGTGGTTCTGAATTTGCAGAACGAAAGGAAAAGACCATGGAAGAAAGGCCAGACAAAACCTATAAGAAAGGCTGCCACCATGGGCACAAGGAAAAGAGGTGCCCAACGCTGGATCGGTTTGCGGATCATATCGCTGTTTACCGCCGCGCTGTCGCGTTTTAATTTCATCGTTGCTTCAACTCCTGCCAAATTGAATTTGTAAAAAAGGTTCACCGAAAAAGCCTCGCGCAGCTTTTTCGGTGATATATCAAAAACGGAGCGAGCTTTACGGCTCGCTCCGTTTTATCAAAGCGAAACTGCTTTGAAGTTTTTTAAAAGTTCAGATATCAGCCGTTAGCTGCTGCGTACTGTACTGCCCAACCGTCGATGAATGCGGTTACAACAGTTGCCCAGTTTGCATCGGAAGGATCTGCGTTGTATGCGTTGAGTGCGTTAACAGCAGTTTCACGATATGCGTCAACGTTGGGCTGATAGTTGGTTACCCATGCAAAGTTGTAGCAGCCGTCTGCAAGGTATGCGTTTGCCTGTGCAAGGAATCTGTTGGTGGATTCTGCAGCAGATTTATAAGGCATTACGCCGAAGGTGGTTACAGCCATTTCAGAAGCTTCTGCGTCGGTTACGAGCCATACGAGGAAGTCCATGGTTGCCTGGATGTCTGCTTCGGAAGCTTTGCCGTTGATTGCCCAGTAGTTTTCGGTACCGCAGTTAAGACCTGCTTTTTCTTCGCCTTCAATGCCGCTGTAATAGGGGATCATGTAAAGGTCTTCAGCGTTCATGCCTTTGTCGAGGAGGCCCTGGTATTCCCAGTTGCCGTTTACATAGAATGCTGCTTTGCCGTCTGCAAATTCTGCTGCTGCGTCGAAACCGCCGTTTGCAAGTTCTTTACGATCGGTGGTGGAGTTTTCTACCATGAGGTCATAGAGAGCTTTGAAGTTATCCATGTATGCACCGGTAAGTTCAGCAGGGCCGTATGCGCCGTTGCCCCATGCTTCGGGATCGTCACGGTATTCGTGTACATATTCGAGGTTGATGAGGTGGCCGGTGAATCTCCAGGAGGAAGAACCGTCCATACCTGCGGAAGTGAATGCGTCAAAACCGAGAGCTTCGGAGTTAGCGGTGATGTCTTCAACAACAGCTTTAAGGGTTTCGAAGTTGGTGATTTCGGAAACATCGTGGCCTGCTTCGTTAAGAAGAGCGTTGTTTACGATGATGCCGTAGCATTCATAGCAGTAACCGATGGAAACGAGTTTGTCGCCGTCATATACGTTGTATGCGTCGGTTGCAAGTTCGTTTGCGATTGCGGTGCCGTTGAGATCGAGGCAATAATCTCCCCAGGTAGGAACGCCGTTAGGGCTTACTACGAAGATGGTAGGAGCATCTTTTTTGTCCATTTCAGCGGTAAGAGTTTCGCTGTAGGTACCGGATGCAGCGGTTACGATTTCTACCGGGATACCGGTTTCTGCAGTATAAATTGCAGCGATTTCTTTGAGAGCTTCGTCAGATTCAGGTTTAAAGTTGAGCCAGTAAACACTGGGTTCATCTTCCTGTCCGCATGCTGCGAAGGAGAGAACCATTACGAGAGCCATGAGAACAGCAAAAAGCTTTTTCATTTTAGTTTTCCTCCTAAAAAATAACTTTCTGGGTTTTTCCCAATTTTTTTGGAAACGATTCCACGCTTCCATGCAGTATAATGATACTCTTTTAAAAAGGGATTTTCAACCGCTTTAAGAACTTTCTATGTTTCATATAATTGGTATCTTGCTATTTTGTTAATTTTGACCACAATGCTTTTCCGGAGTTATTTCCTTTTCCCGCAGGGTAATTTAAAAAACGCGTTTTTTGGGTAAAAATCCACAAAAAGCACAGGCGAAATCTATTGAATAAAGACCATTGAATTATTTTTTAACGGATGATATCATTAAAATAACTCATTGTGTGCTGTTCTACTCCACCAAATAGAACGCACGCATAAAAGAAGGAGGATAAGTTTATTTCCGCTTGGCTCGCGGTGCGGCAGTGTGGAGACCTGCCGTAATGCCTTGTTCCGCTTTGCCGGAAAAGGCGAGGACATTCTTCCCGGATGGGGTTTGTCCGGAGCCGTTTGCTTATGGCAACTGTAACACTTAAAGACGTCAGAAAAATCTATCCGTTCAACGGTGATGACGCAAAGAAAATCAAAAAAGGCGAACCGCTTAAAACAAACCTTACGGTTCTTCCCGAAGGTCTTCTGGCTGTTCACGACTTTAACCTTGACATCAACGATAAGGAATTTATCGTTCTTGTCGGTCCTTCCGGATGCGGAAAATCCACCACCCTTCGTATGATCGCAGGTCTTGAAGAAATTTCCGGCGGCGATCTTCTTATCGGCGACAAACGCATGAACGACGTTGCACCGAAAGACCGCGATATCGCAATGGTTTTCCAGAACTATGCTCTTTATCCCCACATGACCGTTTATGAAAACCTTGCTTTTGCGCTTAAACTCCGCAAAACTCCCCAGGATGAAATCGACAAAAAGGTTAAGGAAGCCGCAGAGATCCTTGATATCACCCAGTATCTCGGAAGAAAACCGAAGGCTCTTTCCGGCGGTCAGCGCCAGCGTGTTGCAATCGGCCGTGCAATCGTCCGCGATCCCCAGGTTATGCTTATGGACGAACCGCTTTCCAACCTTGACGCAAAACTCCGCAACCAGATGCGCGCAGAGATCATCAAACTCCGCCAGAAAATCAACACCACTTTTATTTACGTAACCCATGACCAGACCGAAGCCATGACCCTTGGCGACAGAATCGTTATCATGAGCGACGGTTTCATCCAGCAGGTCGGAACTCCTCAGGAAGTTTTCAACCATCCTTACAACCTTTTTGTTGCGGGCTTTATCGGTTCTCCTCAGATGAACTTCTTCGACGCAAAACTCCTCAGGAAAAACGGAGTTTATTCCGTTGTTCTTGAAGGACACGAAGTTGTTCTTTCCGAAGAAAAACAGGCCGCTCTTGCCGCAAACAACGTTGAGGAACAGGAAATCACCCTTGGCGTTCGTCCGGAACACATTGTTCTTTCCGACGAAGGCGTTTGCGCAAGCATCGACGTTTCCGAAATGATGGGTTCTTCCGTACATCTTCACGTAACCGCTGTCGGTCAGGACGTTATCGTTATCGTAAACACCATGAACATGACTTCTTCCGAAGTTTCCGGACTTTGCTCCGGCAAGGCGATCCATTTTGACTTCGGTGGAAACAACTGCCACGTTTTCAGCAAGGAAACCGGCATCAACCTTGAAGCAAAATAATTTTTACAATATTAAAAAGCCGCCCGATGGGCGGCTTTTTTTATTCTATACTTCCAAGGAAGTTTATCATTCCTTTTATGAGCACATCGATGTTGCGTTCGTCGAAAACGGTGTCGCGCGGGGTATGTATTCTGTCCATATATAATCCGAATTTTGATTTTTTAAAAGAGGCAACGCCTATATTTTTCCTGAAATTCTTCTGGTCGGAAGGGTAATAGACAGTTTTTCCGCTTTTGATGAGCACGGTTTTTCCGGAAACATCCGCAAAGGCGGCTTTAAGGTTTTCTTCATGCTCGGGGAAGGCTTTTTTGTTCGGGATAAGCATAAGATAATCGCCGTCGGAAACGCAGTCGAAGTTGACAAGGAGCTTATCTTTCATTGTTTTCTTATGTTCCTTTGCAAAGAACGAGGAACCGAAAAGACCTTTTTCCTCGTTATCGAAGAAAACGAAGCAGCTTTGAGCACGTTCTTCCGGCGACATGGCTTCCATAAGTTCGATCAGGGTTATAACGCCGGAAGTGTTGTCGTTGACGGTGTGTTTATTGGCGGGACCTAATATCATCAGAAGCAAAAGGACCCAATAGGTAAGCATTGCAAAAAGACCGTAGATGCTTTCGTCATTAAAAACCGCCACGGCCGCTTTTCCGATAAGCACAGCGGCAGCGGACATGGGGATTATGAGCACGAAAGCATAGAGAACGGACATCAGAACGCTTTCCGGCATGATAAAGTTCGGGAACGGCATAACGGCGCAGGTATCGTAATGGGCACCGAAAACAGCTTTCGCGGTATCCGGATCTCCGATAACTATGTTGCGGCTGTAATCCAAAAGGTCCGATTCGACCTTCAGTTCCGGAAAATGAGCACGCATGAATCCGATGAAAGCCGTTTTTTGCTTTTTGGTTTTTCTTATCTGGAATTTTTCGAGGATTTCCTGAGAAACCTGATTCAAATTATCACTTCCTTTTAAAAAACAGGGCGGGAATTTATTCCCGCCCTGTTTTAATTCAAATTAAAGTTCAACATCCTGGAGGCGGATGAGGGTTGCGATATAGATTTTAAGCGCTTCGAGCAGGAATTCGACAGAAGCGCCTTCGTCAACGCAATGGACCGCGCCGACCCATTCCGGCATTGGTCTTTCCGGATGCTCGGGTCCGAAGGAAACGGCGTTCGGGAAATCGCGGGCATAGGTTCCGCCGCCCATGGTATAAAGTTCGGCCTTTTCACCGGTGATTTCGTTATATGTGTTGATGCAGGTCTGGATCTCCGCGGAATCCGGTTCGATATAGAAAGGTTCCATTTCGGCAACGGTTTCGCAAACGCAGTGCTCGCCGAATTTTTCGTTGATGGTTGCGGTGATCTGAGCACCGGAGGTATTTGTGGGATAGCGGCTGTCAAGGCTCTGGAAGAATTTTCCGTCCTTGATTCCGATGATTCCGCCGATTATTGTAAGGGGAGAGAACTTTTTGTCATCCGCATCGACGCCGATTCCGGTACCGTAGGGACAGGAATGGAGTGCTTTGAGCACAGAGAGATATTCCGCTTCCGCTTCGGAGCAGAGGTTGTTCTCAAGAAGATAGTTTACGAGCACACCGATAGCGTTGATCTTGCCTTCGGGCATGGAAGCGTGTCCGGCTTTTCCGAATGCGTTGACGGTAAGAAGTCCTTCTTCCGCAGAAACTTCTATGCCTTCAGCATTTGCGGGAACTTCTCCTTCAAATCTGAGCACAGCTTTTGCTTTATCGGGAATTACGTTGAAAGCCATTCCGCCTTCGATGGAAACGATTTTTTCAGGAGCGCATCTGGAATGGATCATACCCTGATAAATTCCTTTTTCGCCGTTGCAGACCGGGAAATCGGAGTCCGGGCTGAATGCAAAAGCCGGTGCGGGATAGTTTTTGAGATAATACTGAACGTCGCCCATTCCGGTTTCTTCGTTTGCGCCGAGAAGCGCGCGCACGGTATAGCGAAGGGGAATGTTTTTCTCCTTAAGATATTTAAGCGCATAAAGACAGACAACGCTTGGGCCTTTGTCGTCCATAACTCCGCGGCCGATGATGTATCCGTCTTTTTCCCACATTTCAAAAGGAGATTTTGTCCAGCCTTCGCCAACGGGAACAACGTCCAGATGGGTTACGGTTGCGATATATTTTTCTTCGTTTTCGCCGGTAAGTTCGGCATAGCCGATATAGTTTTCGCAGTTGCGGGTTTTAAGTCCAAGTTCTTCGGAAATTTCAAGACCGAGTTCAAGAGCTTTTTTGGCTTCTTTTCCAAAGGGTGCGCCGTCTTCCGGTTCGCCTTCAATGCTTGGAACAGCAACAAGTCTTGCGATATCGCGAAGGATATTTTCTTTGTTTTCTTCGATAAAAAGATCTATGTCTTTAAGGTTGATTTCCATTTTTCTTTAAATCTCCTTTCGGTTTGTCCATAGTTCAAGTATAGCCGTTTTTTGCCCGAGGTCAAGGTTTTTTGGGAACAAAAAAGCATCGGATATCATCCGATGCTTTTTTTAAGCGGTTTAAAAAACTTCTGCCCGCTCCTTTATCAGTTCGATTATTTCTTTTTCATTTTCAATTTCCGAAGAATAGGGATAGTTTTTTACCATTTTTTCAAAAACCTCGAGGCATTTTTGCGCCATTGTGACGTTCTTCAGATAAAGAAGCTGGTAAGCATAGGCAAGGCGTCTTCTTGAAACATAGTTTGCGGTTGCTTTTATATATTTATCGAGTTCCCTTGTATAAAGGGCGTTTATTTCGGAAGGTTCCGCCCCGCGGAAAATTTTAAGGAACAGAAGTTCACAGGAAAGTTCGTTTTTATGAAGACCGAGAAGTCCCGGCGCATGGAGCATATAATTTGCGACCGTTTCCGCTTTGTCAAATTCGTGGACGTCAAAATAATAATTATATTTCATAACTCCGACGGTACAGATCATCGGATCGAAAAGATCTTCGCCGCCGGGAACAAAGAACCATTCCTCCGGCATATTTTTGTATCGTTCGCCTTTTGACATAAGCCCGTTTACATAAAGCTGGAGCCAGAAAGCCCGGAGCGCCTTTGGATTTTTTCCGAGGAGGAAGGCGTTTCTTCCGTCGTTGGAAATTCCGCCGACCTGAAGAGGGATTCCGTTTATAAGCACGTTGCCGAACCCCACAGCGGAAAGCATTCCGAAAAGCATCGCGAAAAACGTTCCCTTTTCCATAAGAAGAAATACGGCAAGAAAAACCAGGGCGGAAATAAAGTTAAAAATACAGCCGCCGAAATTATAAAGGGCAGTGGGGAGGTTTTCGCTCCAGGGCGGAGGCATCATAAGGCACTGGCCGCCTGTTCCCACCACGTTATAGAGTTTTACACGAAGTTTTCCGTCCTTTTTTATGAACATAAAACTTCCGATCCTGAAAGATATAAATTTATATCCGGTAAGAAGACCGAAAACAAGGTGGCCGAATTCATGGATCACTGCCTGGATAAAATATGCGGCAAGAATCATCAGCATTGCAAAGACCATCTGGTAAGTAAAATCCCTTGGCGTTCCGAAAAACTTTTCAGGATCCGCGGAAAGGACTATGAAAAATCCGCAAAGCGCACCGATTCCAAGATAGATGATCCTTGCGATCAGATTATCGTTTTTTCGTTTTTTCAAAAAAAGCGCCCCCTTTATAAATACATTATATAATAAAACCAAGGGAGAAATAAAGACGAATTGTTAATTTTTGTAAGTTTGTTTGTTGACAAAGCGTTTTTTCGGTGGTATAACCGTTTTAACAAACGCGCCAAGGGAGGGGATTTTAATGGCTATTGAAAAAGTAAGGGAATTTTTCAGGAACCGCGGAATTGAGGACAGGGTTCTTGAATTTGAAGTTTCTTCCGCAACGGTCGAACTTGCTGCGGCGGCTCTTGGCGTTGAAGGAAAACGCATTGCAAAAACCCTTTCATTCATGGTGGGCGAAAAACCCGTTCTTATTGTTGCCGCCGGCGACGCAAGAATCGCAAACCCGAAATATAAGGCAAAATTCGGGACAAAGGCGGTTATGCTTGCTTTTGAAGATGCGGAAAAACTTATCGGACACGCGGTTGGCGGAGTTTGCCCTTTTGCGGTGAACGAAGGGGTCACGGTTTATCTTGATGAATCTTTAAAAAGATTCGAAACGGTTTTTCCCGCCTGCGGAAGCAGCAGCAGCGCCATTGAACTTTCTATTCCGGAACTTGAAAAATATTCCGGGTTTACCGAATGGATCGACGTATGTAAAGATTGGGAATAAAAGAAAAAGCACCCGGAAGGGTGCTTTTTTTACGTTATATCGATTATCACAAGTTCCGGGCGGTTGAAAATCCGCGGAAGGGGGGTGGATTCTTTTGCAAGGCCGCGGCTTACTATCATGGCGGTGCCTTCCTTTTCATAAAGTCCGCCGGCATATTTCGGAAAAAGACCTTCACCCGGCGCGTAAATTCCGTTGAGCAATCCGGGGATCCTCCACTGTCCGCCATGAGCATGGCCGCAGAGAACAAGGTCGAATCCAAGATCCGCATAGTGCTCAAAATGTTCCGGGCGGTGGATAAGAAGCACGTTGAAGGATTCCTCAAAATGATAATTTCCGGTTATCCCGCGGATATGGGAAAGCTGTTCATTCAGATCTCCGTATGCAGTGGTATCATCAAAACCGTAGATATCCGGTGTTCCGCTTACCGCGGAAATTGCAATTTTTGTGTTGAATCCATCAAGAACCTTTATTCCGCAGGAAGCGACGATTTCCTTATAATAATCAAGTTTTCCGTGCCTTACCTCGTGGTTTCCGGAAACGTAACAACATTCAAATTCGCTTCCGAGAGCTTTAAGGGCGGTGACCGCGTTTTCGTCCGGCATTCTTCTGCTGTCGAAGATATCTCCGCCAAAGAGCACCATATCCGGATCCTGAGCACGGACAGCTTCAATAAGGTCGGACTGGTCCGTTCCGCCATAGGTGCAGGAATGGAGATCCGTTATCAAAGCGATTCGCAAGGGGGTTTCGCTTTTTGGATTTTCGATTTTATAGTGCACGGTTTTAAGCCTTGAATCAATTGCGGCAACCGAAAGAGAAAGGCTGAGCACGATTGTGAGCACGATCAAAACAAATTTTTTGTTCATTTAAAAATCCTCAAAAAAAATCGGTTTTCGTTATTCCTCCGGGTCGCCGATATAGGTGAAGCGCTGATAGGTTTTTCCGTCGCGTTCAACGGTTTCTTCCCACATTGAAGCGGGACGCACCCAAAGACCGAATTCACCGTAGAGGGCGCGGTACACGACCATTTCCTCGAGGGTTTCGCTGTGTTTTGCGGTGCCGATAACTTCGTATTCGTTTCCTTTAAAATGGCGATAGCGGCCGGGTTTGATCATAGCTGATTCTCCTTTTTTTATTTTATAATATCCCTTACACATTTTCCGGCAAGAAGATATCCCGCCACCGGGGGAACAAACGAGATGCTTCCCGGGGCATGGCGTCCGTTTTCGGAATCGATTGCGGCTTTTTTTGCTTCCTCGGTGCTGAAAAGAACGGTTTGTTTTTCAATTCCGCGTTTTTTAAGTTCCTTCCGCATAACTTTCGCAAGCCCGCATCCGCAGCCTGAAGTTTCGGAAATATCGCCGATGCGCAGTTTTTCCGGATCAAGGCGGTTGCCTGTTCCGAGGCACATAAGAAGATTTATTCCGCGGTTTTTGCATTCTTCGGCTATATGAAGCTTTGCGGTAACGGTATCGATTGCGTCGATTATATAATCCGGGTTCCAATCATAGAGAAAAGCGGAATTTTCCGGAAGATAGAATTCTTTTACATAGGTAACGTCCGTTTCCGGAGCGATTTTTTCAAAGCGGAGTTTTGCCGCTTTTATTTTATCCATTCCGGCGGTTTCGTAAGTTGCAAGGATCTGGCGGGTTATGTTTGTTTCATCCACCGAATCGCCGTCAACAAAAAGAAGATGGCCCACGCCCGCTCTTAAAAGAGCTTCGGCGGCGGCGCCGCCGACCCCGCCAAGGCCCATTACGGCAACCCTTGCGTTATTAAGTTTTTCAAGAGCTTCTTTTCCAAGGAAAAGTTCCGTTCGTTCAAGGCGCGACAAGGGAAAGGCTCCTTTCTTTTTAAGATGTGGGAGCGGATGTTATCCGCAAGAGTATCGAGCTCCCCTTGAGGGGAGCTGTCACGGTGAAACCGTGACTGAAGGGTGTTTATTAATGAAAATTCTGCGCGGTTTTTAAATGGACGGGGTTACACCTCATCACCGCCTTCGGCGGAGCTTCTTCTCAAGGAGAAGCCTTGTCCTCCGGGTTACCTGTTATCCCTCCTCAGTCAGCTTCGCTGACAGCTCCTCCTCTGAGGAGCTTGCCCTTTGGGAATCCTTTTTTGCCGATAAAACGGGCGAACACATAGGTTCGCCCCTACGACGTTTTCAATTTTGCACTATGCACTTTGCATTATGAACTAAAAAAAATACCCCGCGTTGCCGAACAGTCCATCGTTGAAACCCGGTCATATGACAAGGGTGGGTAAGTTCCCCCGACAGGTTCACGTTCCCCTGGATCAAAAGAAACAGGGCCTACATTACAAAGCCGGAGCAGAACTCCCGTTTAACGATTGTTGGATTAAAAAAACGGACGATTCTCGCACAAAGCAGGGTGTTTTACTATTATTATGTTTTTCGGCAGAAATTATGCTTCGTAATCTTCTTCGCCGAAATAAATTCCGTAAATCTCGTCATATTCATCTTCGTCAACGATTTCTTCAAGATAATCGCTGTCTCCGTCGATGACATATTCGAGGATCACGGGTTCTTCAAGTTCGCGTTCTTCTTCGGAAAGGCCTTCCGGATAAAGGACGCAATATTTTTTTCCGTTATGTTCAATGGCGTCAACAAGCTCGAAATCAACATCTTTGCCGTTTTCGTCGGTCAGGGTAACTACGTTATATTCTTCGAATTCCTGTGACATAACTATCAGCTTTCCTGTTCGTTTTCGAACTCATAGAGTTCTTCGAGACGGTCGATGAAAATTTCGGAGATTTCGTTGTATTCGTCGTCATCTTCGATGGGTTCAAGGAATTCTTCGCCGTTTTCTTCAACAACTTTAAGGATTACAAGTTCGCCGTCATCGGAATCGACGTTTTCAGCGGTTTCGGTAGGGATAAGTGCGAAATATTCGTTGTTTTCGGTTACAAGGGAATCAACGATTTCAAATTCGGTTTCTTTTCCGTTTTCGTCAACAAGGGTTACAAAATCGTTGCCGTATTCTTCGTTTTCAGCGGGATTGTTATTCTGTTTGCTCATTTTGAATTTCTCCTTTTTTACAGGGTTATTTTTACATTAATATATTATAATAATCGGGCGGCAAAGTCAACGATGTTTTTTCAGTTTGTTTCGGTTGGATAAAAAATTTTAACAGAATTTATTTTCACCGGTTCAACGGCGGAATATCCGCCGGTATAGCCGGAATTTTCTCCGGCGGCAATGGAATCGACAGTTTCCGTTCCGGAAACGGCCATTCCGAAAACGATTATTTTTCCTTCGTATTCGGGCATTCCTCCGAATTTTTCATATAACTTTGTTTTTTCATCATCAAAACCGTTTTCCGAAACAAATGCGGCGGAACTTCCAGAAAGTTCCTTCGCGGTTATTATCACAAGGGAAGGGGCGGCGTTTTCGCCATCCATAACAAATCCCACCGCGCCGTTTATGCAGGCAAAACCGTTTTGTTCAAGGGGAAAGCTTTCTCCGTAAGTTCCGGTCTGGATAAACATATTTTCCGCAAGGGTTATGAACCCGGCGTTTTCGAAAACTCCGGTATTCTCCATTTCGATAAATTTTTCCGCGGCGGCGCAATCGGCAAGTTTTATTTCGATATTGCCGGCGGAAGTTTCAATAACCGCGGTGATGTCGCCTTCGGTTTCTGAAATTTGCCAGGCATATTCCGGGTTTTTATTTTCAGCAGGTCCGACTGTTATTTCGTTTTCCTCTTTGCGGTCTTTTTCGTAACCGAAAAATCCAAAGGCGGCAAAAACGGCAAGGACCGCCAGCACCAGAACAAGAATTACTGTTGAAATTATTCCGAGAGTTTTCAGTTTTTTCATCGGTAACCACCTTTTTAACTTTAAATCAGAAGGCTTTTAATAAAGAATTTCCGCGGTAAGGGCGTTGGAAAGAAGAAAACCTTTTGGGGTAAAGGAGATACGGCTTCCGTTTATCCGGAGAAGACCGGGTTTTTCAAAAGGTTTTGCGTTTTCAAGAATTTCTTCCGAAGAAACTTCCGGGAATTTTTCCGAAAGTTCCGTAACGTCAAGTCCTTCGGTAAGGCGAAGGCGAAGCATCGCGAATTCTTCCCAGCCGCCGCCGGAAGATTCTTCTTTTTCGATTTCGCCGAAAGGTTTTTCGAGAAAATCCTTTATGCTGCGGTCAAAACAGAACCGGCGGCCTTCCATAAAGGAATGGGCGGAAGGGCCTATTCCGATATATTCATCGTCCAGCCAATAGCGGGTATTGTGGAAGGAACGTTTTCCGTCCTTTGCAAAATTTGAAATTTCATACTGTTCAAAACCGCGCTTTTCGAGTTCCGAACAGGAAAGAAGATAAAGGTCCGAGACCTTTTCTTCATCGGCGCAGAGAAACCGCAGTTCGCTTTTTGAAAGCGGAGTGCCTTCCTCTATTTTCAGCATATAGGAAGAAATATGCGAAACTCCGAGAGAATCGCAGAAATCTATACTTTCGATAAGGCTTTCCTCAGTCTGATAGGGGATTCCGAGCATCAGATCGAGGGAGATATTATCAAAGCCGGCTTTTTGTGCGGATTTTACTGTTTCTGCCGCTTCTTTCGGGGAATGGATCCTTCCGAGAGCGGAAAGTTCACGTTCGTTCGAACTTTGAAGACCGAAGGAAAGGCGGTTTATTCCCGCAGCGCGAAGCGCCGAAAAATCCACCCGCTCCGAAACGCCGGGATTTCCTTCGGCGGTCACTTCCGCATCGGGGGTAAGCAAAGGTTTTGCGGCTTCCATTATTTCCGAAAGGTGTTTTTCACCCAAAAGCAGGGGCGTTCCGCCCCCGAAATACAAAGAGTTATAGGACCTTGCATATCTTTCCGAGTAATATCCGATGGCTTCGATAACCCGGTTTTTATAGATTTCGAAGTATTCATCGCCCTTTGGAAATGAATAAAAATCGCAATACCTGCATTTTTGTATGCAGAAGGGAACATGAATATACAGTCCCGCGGGGGATTTTTTATTCATCGTGCTCCCTCCTTCTTTTTCTGATTTTTTTCGGCAAAATCCGTGCTCATTTTTATTTTTTTAAAGGAAAAAACTTATCAACATGGAAAACTTTTTCAGTTAAACGGCTTTAAAACGCGGTTTTTTTGAGCACTTTTCAACATTTTCAACATTGCGTTTGTGGAAAACCCGGGTTTTTGGGTGAAAACTTATGAAATCATAGGGAGTTTTCAACGTTTTCCACATAGTACTCCACCAAATGGCTTAAATATGCGATTTCTCGGATTTTTTTCTGTTGAAAGAGCGTTTTTGATACTTTCGGGTATATTTTCGGGCCAATCTGGAAATTTTTGGATAACCTGTATAGGAGCTTTTTTCTATTCATAAAAAGCTGAAAGATGCTCAGAAAGCTCCTTCATTTTCCGATGCAAGAAGCACCCGGTCGATAAGATTTTCAAGATCTTCCGGCGTTGTAAGTTCGCCGCATTCCCTTCTGAATTCGGCGGCGCCGCGCATTCCTTTTATATACCACGAGGAATGTTTTCTTGCTTCGCGCATTCCGGTATATTCCCCTTTGTATTTACAGAGGAGTTCGATATGTTTTTTAAGGACGGCCATTCTTTCTTCCGGAGTCGGTTCCGGAAGAAGTTCGCCGGTTTCCATATAGTGGGCGATCCTTTTGAAAAGCCAGGGATTTCCCATTGCGCCGCGGCCGACCATTACAAGGTCGCATCCGGTCTGTTCATAAAGAGCTTTTGCGCTTTCGGGCGAAACAACGTCGCCGTTTCCGATTACCGGGACGGAAACCGCTTCTTTTACCTGTCGTATGATATCCCAGTTGACCGGGGGAGCATACATCTGGGTTCTTGTTCTTCCGTGGACAGTAAGCGCGGAAGCACCGTTTGCTTCGCAGATGCAGGCAAATTCCACGGCGTTTAAGTGTTCGTTATCCCAACCGGCGCGGAATTTTACCGTTACGGGGATATCGACGGCATCGACCACCGCCCGGACGATTCTTCCCGCAAGTTCGGGGTCCTTCATAAGGGCGGAACCGCCGCCGTTTCCGGCAACTTTCGGAACGGGACAGCCGAAGTTTATATCGATGGCGTCCGGTTTATATTCAAGGGAAAGTTTTGCGGCTTCTGCCATAACTTCCGGTTCGCTTCCGAAAAGCTGGACTGCGCAGGGGCGTTCCGCTTCGTTTATTTCAAGAAGTTCCGCGGATTTTTTGCTTCCGTAGGAAAGACCTTTTGAGCTGGTCATTTCTCCGACGGTCCAGACAGCGCCGAATTCACGGCTTATTTCGCGCATTGCTCTGTCGCCGACACCCGCAAGAGGTGCCAGTGCGGCATATTTCGGAAGTTCAATATTTCCTATTTTCATTCTTCGTTCACCTTCCAGAAATCCACGTCGGGTTCGGAACCTATCATCTGCATCGGATCAACAAACATTCCGCCGACGGTAATTCCGAAATGGAGATGATTTCCTGTTGAAAGTCCGGTCGTTCCGACTCTTCCTATAAAATCGCCTTTTTCAACTCTGTCGCCGGTCGAAACGTTCCGGCTGCTGAGGTGGTAATGCCAGCTTATTACACCGAAGCCGTGGTTGATAAGAATGGTGTTGCCGGTAAGGCCGAGATAATCCGAGAAAAGGACAATTCCGCTGTTGGTTGCGTAAATCGGGGTTCCGCCGCCAACGCCCATATCCGTTGCGTTATGCCATTCGGTTTTTCCGTTGGAAAAAGTGCGGAAAGTTCCGTATTTTGTTGTTTCTTTATACCAGGAATCACCGAGGGGTTTCATAAATTCGCCTTCCCAGAATTTTACGCCGGTGTTGTACCAGCGATATTTCTGATAGAATTCATTGAAAGCGGAACGGACGGCTTCATCATCAAGGGTCTGTTCAAGGGTTGCCGGGGCAACGGTGAGATATTGAAGGGGAACTTCTTTTTCGGTTACGGTTATTTTTTCAGAAAAGCTGAAATCGCCCACATGGAAGGAAAGGTCATAGGTTCCTGCCTTTGCTTCCATTTTTACCGGGACAAGACAGATCCAGCCGCCGTCGGTTGCGATGAATTCCCTTTTGTAATCAAGAAAATCCACAAAGGTGAAATCCGAAAGATCGACATTTTCCGCGCGGATTATAAAATAGCTTCCGCGCTGGACTTCGTTTGAGGAAATTTTAAAAACCGGTTCCGGAATTTTTTCGGGTTCTTCCGGTACGGAAGATTCGGGAACGATCGTTATTTCCGGTTCGGAATAACTTTCCGGTCCGGAGGAGGAACTTCCGGAGGATTCCGGAGAGATAACGGGGGAATTTTCCGGAATTTCGCAGGCGGAAAGGGATATTATAATTGCGGAAAGAATCATCGGTATAAGGAGTTTTTTTGGTTTTATCATGCTTGCTCTCCGTTCTGTAAAATATTGCAGGCTATGCATTATATATTAATTTATTATAATATTATAGCATAGAGAAAATTTATATGCTATAATAAGTTATAATAATATTATTAAATATTCCATTAAATCATATTTTTGGGAGGTTTCTCCGATGAAGATTCTTGCTGTGGATTCCAACAGCATTATGAACAGGGCCTTTTACGGAATAAAAGTGCTGACCACGAAGGACGGCTTTTTTACAAACGCAATTTACGGTTTTCTTTCAATTTTGCTTACCGCAATTTCCGAAACAAAGCCGGACGCAATTGTTTTTGCTTTTGACGTTCATGCGCCGACTTTCCGCCATGAATTTTATAAAGAATATAAGGCAGGACGCCACGCAACCCCCCAGGAGCTTATCGACCAGTTTCCGGTCATGAAAGAACTTCTCGGATATCTCGGCTATCCGGTAATCGCCATTGAAGGCTGGGAAGCGGACGATATTCTCGGAACGGTTTCGAGAATCTGTGAAGAGCAGGGCGCGGACTGTGTTATTTCAACCGGTGACCGCGACAGTCTTCAGCTTATCGGTGAACACACTTCGGTCCGCCTTGCTACAACTAAAATGGGCGCTCCGGTTTCCACAATGATGGATATTCCGGCGGTGCATGAAAAATACGGCGTTGAGCCCATTGAACTTATCGAAGTCAAGGCGCTTATGGGCGACACAAGCGACAACATTCCCGGCGTTCCCGGAATCGGGGAAAAGACCGCCCTTGACCTTATCCAGAGATATCACAGCGTTGATCATATATACGAGCATTTTGACGAACTTGAACTTAAACCCGCACAGAGAAAAAAACTTGATGAGGGAAAAGATTCCGCCTATCTCAGCCGCCGCCTTGGCGAGATAAACCGCTTTGCTCCGATTTCCGGAAATCTTGAGGATTACATGCTCAAAAACCGTGACGAAGCGGCGGCGGTTGCTCTTCTGACGAAGCTTGAGATGTATAAAATGATCGAGAGGCTTGGTCTTGACCCTTCAAAAGTCCCGGAAACTCCGGCGGAAAATTCCGCACCGAAGAAGAAACTCGAGGTTTCCTTCGGCGAATGTTCCGATTTTGAAAAGTTCGGAAATTCCGTGCTCACGGAAGTGCTTTTTGAAAACGAAGGGGACGACCTTACCGCCGTTTGCCTCCTTTCCGGAGAAAAAGCGGTGCTCATTGAGAACGACGGGTTCTTTTTTGATGCCGCTTTTGCAAAATTCCTGTGCTCGGATTCAAAAAAGCGCACCGATGACCTTAAATTCCTTTCCCGCTGGGCGGAAATTCACGGAAGTGAAGTTAAAAACTGCGTGATGGATTCCTCCCTTGCGGGATATATCCTTAACGTTTCCGGCGACGATTATTCCGCCGGAAGGCTCGCTTCGCTCTATCATGCGGAATCCTTAATTATCGAAGGGGAGAGCGGTGCTCATAAAGAGCTTTTTGAGAAGGCGGCGGTTTTCACCGACCTTTGCGAAAAGCTTCGGAACGAACTTAATAACCACGGGGAAGAAAAGATCCTTGATGAAATCGAGCTTCCCCTTGCGAAGATCCTTGCTTCCATGGAACTTCGCGGATTCAAAATCGACCCGGAAGGCATCAGAAACTTCGGCGGTGAACTTCTGAGCACCATTTCCGAAACCGAGCAGCGTATCTATGACCTTTGCGGTGAAAAATTCAACATTCTTTCGCCGAAACAGCTTGGGGTAGTGCTTTTTGAGCATCTTGGGCTTCCTGCAAAGAAAAAGACCAAAAGCGGATATTCCACAAGCGCGGACGTACTTGAGGACCTCAGAACATACCACCCGGCAATCGACGAAATTCTTGAATACAGAAAGCTGACGAAGCTTAATTCCACATACGTTGAGGGACTTCTTAACGCGCTTGCACCGGACGGAAGGGTCCACACCCGCTTTAACCAGAAGGAGACCCGGACCGGAAGAATCAGTTCCCTTGAACCGAACCTTCAGAATATTCCGATCCGCACGGAACTTGGAAGCAAAATGCGCGGGTTCTTTGTTGCAAAAGAGGGTTATACCCTTGTTGACGCGGACTATTCCCAGAACGAGCTTCGCGTTCTTGCGCATCTTGCAAACGATGAAAACATGATCTCCGCTTTTACCGGCGGAACCGACGTTCACACCCAGACCGCGGCACAGGTTTTTGGCGTTCCGGAAGATTACGTAACTTCTCAGATGAGAAGCAGCGCAAAGGCCGTTAACTTCGGAATCGTTTACGGAATCGGCGCCTGGAGCCTTGGGGAAAACATCGGAGTTTCCACAAAAGAGGCGCAGCAATATATCGACAGCTATCTTTCCCATTACAGCGGGGTTGACCGTTTTATGAAAGAGAGCATTGAAATTGCAAAAAAATGCGGCTTTGCCGTTACTTCCTACGGAAGACGCAGATATCTTCCGGAACTTTCGAGCAGCAACTTCAATCTCCGCTCCTTCGGCGAAAGGGTTGCAAGAAACATGCCCATTCAGGGTACCGCGGCGGATATCATCAAGCTTGCGATGGTAAAGGTTGAAAACCGGCTTGCGGCGGAAAAACTTGACGCAAAACTTATAATGCAGGTGCACGACGAACTTATTGTTGAGGCAAACGAAAACTGCGCCGAAAAGGTTGCGGAAATTCTTAAATATGAAATGGAAAACGCCGCAAAGCTTTCCGTACCGATGGAAGCTTCCGTCGGAATCGGGAAAAACTGGCTTCTGGCGCATTGATTTTCCTCTGATCCAAACCGCAGGGGCGGATATTATCCGCCTGTTTTATAAAGTATGGATCGTCTTAAGAACACCTCATCCGTCAGCTTCGCTGACACCTTCCCCTCAAGGGGAAGGCTTGATTGAAAGGAGAAAATATGAGCGACATCTGGAGTTTATTCGATAAAATCAAAAAAACAGAAAAGGTTTCCGGTCCGCCGGAATATATTATAGTCGGACTTGGAAACCCGGGAAAAGATTATGAAATAACCCGCCACAACACCGGTTTTATGGCTCTTGATCTTATTTCCGACAAACTTGGGGTCCATATCGACCGGCTTAAATATAAAGCACTTACCACCACGGCGGAACTTTGCGGACACAACGTTCTTTTGATGAAACCGCAGACTTTTATGAACCTTTCCGGCGAAGCGGTTTTTGCCGCCATGGATTTTTATAAAATCCCCCTTACCAACGTTATCGTTGTTTTTGACGACACCACCCTTGACGTCGGAAAAATGAGGATCCGCAAAAAGGGAAGCGCCGGCGGACACAACGGCCTTAAAAGCATAATCGCATGCTGCGGAGGCGACGATTTTCCGCGAATCAAAATCGGAATCGGCAAAAAACCCGAAGGCTGGGACCTTGCGGACTGGGTTTTGGGAAAATATTCCGAAGAGGATCTTAAAACCCTTCAGGGAATGTACGAAAATTCCTTTGAAGCGGCAAAACTTATGGTTTCGGGAAAACTTGATGAAGCCATGAACAAATTCAACTGATTAAAGCCCTCAGAGGAGGGACATCGCCGACAGATTCTTGCCAACCCTTCGGGTTCTTAATAAATCCCTCCTCCGTCATTTCCTTACGGAAATGCCACCTCCTCCTCCGAGGAGGTATAAAATGAATCCACATACCACTTTACACACCCCCCTTCTTCTGAAGGAGGGTCAATACAGATTGCAGAGGTGTTCTTATGTTACAGAACTTTCTCGATAGTGTACCGCAGTTCCGACAGGTGCTTTCCGCGCTTGGGCGGAGCTTTGACATGCCCATTTTTGCGGCAGGAGTTTCCGGAGCGGAGCGCGCCATGCTTATTTCCGGAATTGAAAAGCGGTACGGAAAACCGGTTTTGGTAATAACCCCGGACGAAGCTTCGGCAACAAAGCTTTCGGAAGATATCGCCCAGCTTTGCGAACCTTCCGCCGTTGCTTTATATCCTATCCGCGATCTTCGGTTCCGCTCCGCGGAAAGTTCTTCCGCGGAATATGAACAGAAGCGGCTTGCGGTGCTTGGAAGGATTCTTGACGGTTCCTGCAGAATTGCCGTAACCTCCGTCGAGGCGGCTTTGCAATATACCATTCCGCCGGGCACTTTTAAATACAACACTTTTTCAATTGAACGCGGACAGAGTTATGACCTTGATGAACTTGCAAAAAAACTTTCCCGCGCGGGTTATGAACGAAGAAGCCAGGTTGACGGACCATGCCAGTTTTCTGTCCGCGGCGGAATTCTTGACTTTTTTTCTCCCCAATCGAAAGAACCGGTCCGTGTTGAATTCTGGGGCGACGAAGCGGATTCGGTAGCCTGTTTTGATCTTGAAAGCCAGCGCAGAACCAAAGAAATCGACGAAGCATTCATCGCGCCGGCAAGAGAAGTTTTGCCGGATTCCTCCGAAGCGCTTGTTAAAATGCTTAAGGATGCCCACGCAAGACAGCGCGGAAAACACGGAGTTCTTGTAAAACAGAACATTGAAAAGGACCTTGAGCGTATCGAAGCGGGACTTTCGGTTTCTGCTCCGGACAGATATATTCCGCTTATCTATAAATTCCCGGCGACAATTTTTGATTATTTTCCGGATGGAGCGGTTATTTCTTCGGAATTCATAAAGCAGAAGGAAATTCTTAAAAACCTTCAGAGCCAGCAGAACGAAGACCTTTCGATGCTTTTTGAGGAAGGAATCCTTTTTGCGGGATGCGAAAAATTCAGCCTTGATTTCACCGAATATATTTCTATTCTTGACGAGGGAACAACCGTACTTATGGATTCGTTCATACGCAGTATGAACGACCTTCATATAAGAACTCTTGCGGATTTCGGCGCGGTAAGCCTTTCGCATTGGGGCGGCGATCTTGAGACCCTTCTTGAAGACTTAAGGGACTATGCCGACAGGAAATTTTCCGTTGCGGTTCTTTGCGGAACGGAAAGAGCGGCGCATGCTCTTACGACCGACCTTTTAAATCATAACATAAACGCCGCTTTTTCAAAGGAAGCAAAAATTTCGCCCGGGACGGTTTTTGTTCTTGAAGGTTCGCTTTCAACGGGTTTTGAATTTCCGCTTGGAAAAGTTGCGGTTATAAGCCAGGGACGTTCCAACGTTTCTGAAAAGCGCCGAAAAAAATTCAAAAAGGCGGAAAACCCGCTTAAATCCCTTTCGGATATCACTCCGGGAGATTACGTTGTTCACGTCACCAACGGAATCGGAATTTTCCAGGGAATTGTGAAACAGGATATCCGAGGGGTCGTTAAGGATTATATCTCCATCCGCTATGCCGGAACGGATATGCTCTATGTTCCGGTAACCCAGCTTGACCTTGTTTCAAAATACGTCGGACCAAGGGACGACAAATCCGTAAAACTCAACAAACTCAATTCCGCCGACTGGCAGAAAACCCGAAGCAGAGTAAAAGCCGCGGTAAAGGATATGGCAAAGGAACTCATCGCCCTTTATTCAAAGAGAATGAGGACCGAAGGTTACGCTTTTTCCGAGGATACGGATTGGCAGAGGGATTTTGAGGAAAGATTCCCTTATGAGGAAACGGACGACCAGCTCCGCTGCATTGAGGAAATCAAGCACGATATGGAAATGGCAAGACCCATG
The DNA here is from genome assembly GCA_045636625.1 of Oscillospiraceae bacterium. Classification (GTDB taxonomy): domain Bacteria; phylum Bacillota; class Clostridia; order Oscillospirales; family Ruminococcaceae; genus UMGS1668. The sequence goes on along the minus strand of JAZTXW010000028.1, from coordinate 13,602 downwards.
GACCGCCTTCTTTGCGGCGACGTCGGTTTCGGAAAAACGGAAGTTGCTCTTCGCGCCGCATTCAAAGCGGTTATGGACGGAAAGCAGGTTGCGGTTCTTGTTCCGACGACTATTCTTGCCTGGCAGCATTACCAGACTTTCCTCCAGAGGATGGACGGATTCCCCATTACCGTTGAACTTCTTTCCCGCTTCAGGACACCGAAGCAGCAGGAAAAAATCCTTACCCGCCTTCGCAGCGGCGAAATCGACGTTGTTATCGGAACCCACAGAATTTTACAGAAGGACGTTCTTTTCAAGGACCTGGGTCTTTGCGTAATCGACGAAGAACAGCGTTTCGGCGTTGCCCATAAGGAAAAAATGAAGGAGATGAAAGCTTCCGTTGACGTTCTCACTCTTTCGGCAACGCCCATTCCGAGAACTCTCAACATGGCCATGAGCGGGATCCGCGATATGTCCACCATTGAGGAAGCACCTACCGACCGCCACCCGGTCCAGACCTACGTCATGGAATATGACCGGGGAGTTATTCTTGAGGCAATACGAAAGGAACTGCGCCGCGGAGGACAGGTTTTTTATCTTCACAACAACACCGAAAGCATTATGAGCTGCGCCGCAAAGCTTCAGGAAGAACTTCCGGACGCAAGAATCGCTTATGCCCACGGAAAAATGAGCGAGGAACAGCTTTCGGATATCTGGAAAAGCCTTATCGACCAGGAAACGGATATCCTTGTCTGCACCACCATTATCGAAACGGGCGTTGACGTTCCTTCCTGCAACACCCTTATCATTGAAAACGCGGACCATCTCGGTCTTTCCCAGCTTTATCAGCTCAGAGGAAGGGTCGGACGTTCAAGCCGCCATGCTTTTGCTTATTTTACTTTTACAAGAGGAAAATCCATAAGCGACATTGCGCAGAAACGACTTTCCGCAATCCGTGACTTTACACAGTTCGGTTCCGGTTTCAAAATTGCCATGCGCGACCTTGAGATACGCGGAGCGGGAAACATTCTTGGCGCAAACCAGCACGGACACATGGAATCAGTCGGTTACGAGATGTATGTCCGGCTTCTTTCCGAAGCCATTGCGGAAGAAAAAGGCGAAGCACCGCCGCCTTCTTCCGAAGACTGTGCAATCGATATTGCTCTTGACGCCCACATTCCGGAAAAATATATCAGCTCCCTCAACCAGCGAGTTGATATGTATAAGCGAATTGCGGCGATCCGCAACCAGGACGACGCGGCGGATGTTATTGACGAGCTTATCGACCGTTTCGGCGATCCGCCGGTTTCCGTTATGGGACTTATTGAGGTTGCAACTTTGCGCAACATGGCTTCCCATCTTGGAATCACCGATATCCGACAGTTTGATTCGGAAATGCGGTTCTATCCGAAGGAGCTTGACCTTGAGCGCATCAGCATGGCGACCCAGAAAATGCAGGGAAGACTTTCCATGGACCTTAAGGGACAGAAGCCGCACCTTACAATTGTTCTTAAAACCGCGGAACGCCCCATTGAGCTTATGAAAAAGGTTCTTCTTTCAATGAGATATGATAACGAATAAAAAAAGCCGCCTTTTGGCGGCTTTTTTGTCTGCGGAATTTTGAATGGCTTTTTTATGACGGACAGGTGTTTTTTATACAGCGAAGATTTTATTGCGATAAAGCGAAAAAGCGCATTATAAAGCGGTTTTTTGCTTATTTTTTAATTTTTTCAAAAATATTTTTTATTCATTTTATGCATAATATTCATTATCGGATTAAATATTGTGTATAATCCACTTTTATTTTTGTTAAAATTTTCATTTTTGTGCAGATTGCACAGTTTTTATATCCATTTTTCGTTAGTTTTCTCGGTTTATGGGGGTTGATTTTGCAGGATTTGTTGCGTTATAATGTACTCGACGAACGGACAGTTCGTTAATAAAATGCCGGCAGCAAGGGAACGCCTTGTGCCTTATTTACAACGAAAGGATTTGATTTTTATGTTCTCTAACATTTCTTTTAATGATTATCGCTGCCAGCTTGAAAACCGCCATGAGGTTTCCCCCAGCTGGGCAAAACACGAAAATATGGCTTATTGCGAAGGTTATTCCGCTCTTGTAGCTGAAAGAAAAACCGTAAACCCCGCAAAAACTCTTGTAACTCTTATTCTTTCCATCGTAAAATAAATGTTGTAACAAAAAGGGAAACCGCTTTTTGCGGTTTCTTTTTTTATCCAAATCTGTCCGTAACAGGCGTACAGTTGGAAGTTTAAAGCGCACTCTTTGCAGGAATATTTCTATTCATCCTGCAAAAAAATATTCATTCCGGGGCATATTGCCTTTATATTGCTTTGCTTTGCAATTTTTGCAAAAAGCGGCGGCGAAAATTTATCGGTTTCTCTTGTTAAAGCAAAAAAGGGGGTTTTTATAATAAAAAGGCGGGGTTTTCCCCGCCTTTTTTTGCTTTATTTTAAGATGGATTCTTCATAATCCTGAACCGCAATATTCACATTCGGTATTGGAACTTCGGACCGGTGCTCCGCAATAGGGACAGCGAAGCTCTTCCTTTTTAACGGTCTGTCGGTGCTCAGGATTTTCGGCATCGCAAAAATCCTGATGCTCATGCGGTTTTTCGGAATTTTCTTTTATCTTTTTATAAGTATTGTATGTATTTACGGCGCCGATTGCTGTAAAAAGAATTCCGAAAATTGCCATTGGCGGAAACATACTTCCGGCCATTATTGTCCAGAAAATTCCGAAACAAACCACAAAAATCCCCATAAGTGCCGCAGCAAGAGGCGATTGCGGTTCGCTGCTTTTGTGCTTTCTGTACATAAAGATCCTCCTTTATCAAAAAAGGCGGGATATTGATCCCGCCTTTTGTTTTTATTCTGCCGGAGTTTCGGTCGTTTCTTCTGCTTCTGCCGAAGTTTCTTCGGTTTCCTCGTCTTCACCTTTTGGAGCAACGGTGAAGGAAACAACACGGGAATCCTGGGAAGCAAGGCGCATTACTTTTACGCCGGAAGCGCTTCTGTGCTGGGTGTTGACTTCGGAAACGGAAAGGCGGATGATGATTCCGTCGGAACTGATGGCGATGATATCGTCATCATCGGAAACAGCTTTGATTCCTGCGATCATTTCGTTGTTTCCGTAGTTTTTAACGCCTTTGCCGCCGCGGTTCTGAATTCCGTAGTTTTCAAATTCGCTTCTGCGGCCTTTTCCGCTTTCGCTGAGGGTAAGGAGTTTTTTGCCTTCCTCAACGATTTCCATACCGACAACTTCGTCGCCTTCGTCGAGTTCGATTGCTTTTACGCCGCGGGCTGTTCTTCCAAGTTCGCGTGCGTCGGTTTCTTTAAAGCGGATGGCTTTCCCAAAGCGGCTTGCGACAATAAGTTCGTCTTCGCCGCCGGTAAGGCGTACCCATTTAAGTTCGTCGCCGTCATCAAGGCTGATTGCGTTAAGACCGCTTTTGCGGACGTTGCGGTACTGGGAAAGGCGGGTACGTTTTATTATGCCGGCTTTGGTGACCATGGTGAGGTAGGTGCCTTCCTCGTCGATAACTCCGCCGAGTTTGATAAGGGTCGTGACTTTTTCGTCCTGTTCAAGAGGAAGAACGTTGACGATATTGGTTCCTCTTGCTGCGCGCTGGCTTTCGGGGATTTCGTATCCTTTGATACGGAAAACCTTGCCTTTATCGGTAAAGAAGAGGATATAGTCATGGGTGGAAACGGTGAAGAGGCTTTCGACATAGTCCTCGTCACGGCGGGTCATGCCGGAAATTCCGCGGCCGCCGCGGCGCTGTGCTTTATAAGCCTCGACCGGCTGGCTCTTGATATATCCGAAATGGGTAAGGGTGACAACTCTGTCCTCAACGGGGATAAGGTCCTCAAGATCCATTTCGCCGCTGATGGTTTCAATTCCGGTGCGTCGGTCGTCGCCGGATTTTTCGGCAATTTCGCGCATTTCGGTTTTAATGATCTCATCAACAAGGTGCATATCTTTAAGAACTTCTTCAAGTCTTTCGATCTCTGTACGGATTTCGGCAAGTTCGTTTTCGATTGCTTCTCTGTTAAGGGAAGAAAGACGGCCGAGACGCATCTGGAGGATTGCGTTTGCCTGGATTTCGGAAAGGCCGAAGCGTTCCATAAGTCTCGGGCGGTTTTCGCTGTCGTCTTTACCGCTTCTGATAATGCGGATTACTTCGTCGATATTATCCTGGGCAATTTTAAGACCTTCGAGGATATGTTCGCGTTCGCGGAGTTTTTTAAGTTCATATCTGGTGCGGCGGATGATGACTTCGCGCTGGAAATCGATATAGTTCTGAAGAACTTCTTTAAGGGAAAGGATCTTCGGAACGCCGTTTACAAGCGCAAGCATGATTACGCCGCAGGTATCCTGGAGCTGGGTATAGGTATAGAGCTGGTTGAGAACGACCTGGGCATTGGCATCGCGCTTGAGCTCGATTACAATGCGAAGTCCTTCGCGGTCGGATTCATCGCGAAGGTCGGAGATTCCTTCAACTCTTTTTTCCTTAACAAGGTCGGCAATGCTTTCGATAAGTCTTGCTTTGTTGACCATATAAGGGATTTCGGTTACGACAATGCGGTAACGGTCGTTTTTCCATTCCTGGATCTCCGCTTTGGAACGGACGATAAGTTTTGCTCGTCCGGTTGCGTAAGCGGCGCGGATTCCCGCTCTGCCCATGATGATACCGCCGGTGGGGAAGTCCGGTCCCTTGATATGTTCCATAAGGTCATCAAGGGTTGCATCCGGGTTATCGATAAGGCAGCATGCTGCTTCGACGGTTTCACGAAGGTTGTGGGGCGGAATATTCGTTGCCATACCGACGGCGATACCGACGGAACCGTTTACGAGAAGGTTAGGGTATTTTGAAGGAAGGACAACAGGTTCTTTTCGGCTGTCGTCATAGTTTCCGATAAAATCAACGGTATCCTTATCGATATCGGTAAGCATTTTTGTTGCCATACGGCTCATGCGGGATTCGGTATAACGGTAAGCTGCGGGCGGGTCGCCATCGATTGAACCGAAGTTTCCGTGACCGTCAACAAGGGGTGCTCTCATGGAGAAATCCTGGGCAAGACGGACCATTGCGTCATAAACGGAAGCGTCGCCATGGGGATGATATTTACCGAGAACATCGCCGACGGTTGCGGCGCATTTTTTATATGCTTTTGTCGGTTCAAGACCGTTTTCATACATTGTATAAAGGATTCTTCGATGTACGGGTTTCAAACCGTCGCGTACATCCGGAAGAGCACGGGAAACGATTACGGACATGGAATAATCCAGGAAGGATTTTTTCATTTCGCGTTCGATATCCACGGTTATAAGTTTTGCCTTGGGCATATCGTCTTCAAGTTCGATTGCCGGTTCGGTTATTTTTTCGTTTTCTTCCAAAACGGGTTCCTCCGTTCTTTTTAATTACCTCCTCAGAGGAGGAGGGGGACCGTCGAAGACGGTGGAGGAGGGATTTTTATTACCCTCCGGTAATTATTGGTCATCCCTCTTTCGTCAAAACCTTCGGTTTTGCCACCTTCCCCTCTGGGAAGGTTTTTAACAAATGGAGGATTTTATTTTATTCTTCCTCTTCTTCGAGTTCGGCTTCGAGGGCTTCGATTTCTTTTTCGATTTCTTCAAATTCCTCGTCTTCGGCTTCTTCCTCGGCTTCTTCAGCGGCAAGACGTTCGGCCATTATAACTTTGCCTGCTTCGATTTTTTCGTTTGCCCATGCCATGAATTCTTCGATGTTTGCGCCGGTTTCAAGCATAACTTCTTTTGCTACGAAAAGCTGGTTTGCAAGGGTGAATTCAAGATAGACAACGTTTTCGGATTCCCAGCAGCGGTTGAACATTCCCCATTCGAAGAATTCATCGCGGGGTTCTGCTTTTTCAAGAACGCCGTCTTCATAGCATGCAAGAATTATTTCGTTGGTAAGATATTTGCTGGATTTATAATATTCCTCGGTTGCTTTTTCAAGACGTTTGGGGAAATATTTATAATAGGTAAGAAGATGGAAGGTAAGATAACCGGCCATAATGGTTGTAAGGAAATAGAACATAAATCCGGTGTAGCTGATCCATCTGAAGAAATCGCCGTTATATTTGGGATCGCTATAATCGAAGTTCATTACGGAAAGAACAGCGAAAACAACGGTGATAATTGCCATTACAAGACCGAAAACTTTTTTGAGTTTTTTATCTCTTTCAATTGCCTGAACGGAAACGGAATCATTATATTCACGATAGACGGAAAGAGTCGGAACATGGGTGAAAATATATTTCGGTTCGCCATATTCAGCAACTTCGATACGCGGAATTTCTACTTTCGGTTTCGGCTGTCTTTTAAACATATTAAATCCCATTTTATTTTTCCTCCTGTTTCTTAAACGTCAAGATTCTGGACGTATTTTGCGTTTGTTTCTATAAATTCACGTCTGGGTTCAACTTTATCGCCCATAAGGATAGTAAAGACTTCGTCAGCGGTGGCAGCATCCTCAAGTTCGACACGAAGCATGATTCTGCGTTCCGGGTCCATGGTTGTTTCCCAAAGCTGTTTCGGGTCCATTTCACCAAGACCTTTATAACGCTGGACGTCGCTTTTTTTAGTTCCTTCAGGATTAAGTTCCTGAAGGATCGTGTCGCGTTCCTCATCGGAATAAGCGTAGCGCACGGTTTTGCCTACGATTATTTTATAAAGAGGCGGCTGGGCGATATATACATGTCCTTCTTCAATAAGAGGACGCATATAACGGAAGAAGAAGGTGAGAAGAAGGGTTCTGATATGAGAACCGTCAACGTCCGCATCGGCCATGATGATTACTTTTCCGTAGCGGAGTTTTGAAAGATCGATTTCGTCGCCGATTCCGCAGCCGAGAGCTGTTACAACCGGGGTAAGCTTATCGTTGTTATAAACTTTATCGATTCTTGCTTTTTCAACGTTGAGCATCTTGCCCCAAAGGGGAAGGATAGCCTGGAAAGTTCTGTCGCGTCCCATTTTTGCGCTGCCGCCTGCGGAGTCACCCTCGACGATATAGATTTCGGTATTAACGTTGTCGCGGTCGGAACAGTCGGCAAGTTTTCCCGGAAGAGAAGCGCTTTCGAGCACGGATTTTCTTCTTGCGTTTTCGCGCGCTCTTCTTGCGGCTTCTCTTGCTCTTGCTGCGCCAAGAGATTTTTCAAAAATCGCTTTTGCGACGGTGGGGTTTTCTTCAAAATAGGTCTTGAGCTTTTCATAAAGCATTTTATCGACCATTGTTCTCATTTCGGTGTTGCCGAGCTTTGTTTTGGTCTGTCCCTCAAATTCCGCATCGGTAAGCTTTACGGAAATAACGGCGGTAAGACCTTCGCGGACGTCCTCGCCGGAAAGATCTTTATCGTTATCCTTGAGGATCTTATGCTCGCGGCCGTAATCGTTGAAAACTTTACGCAAAGCGTTTTTGAAACCGGTTTCGTGCATACCGCCGTCAACGGTATGGATGTTGTTCGCAAAGCTGAGCACAACTTCGTTGTAGCTGTCGTTATACTGCATTGCGACTTCGGCGGTGGCATCTCCGTTTTTAGCGGAGAAATAGAGAACTTCCGGATGGATGTTTTCAAGGCCTTTTTTCTTATGGATATATTCGACGAAGGATTTTATACCGCCTTCGTAATGGAGAACTTCGCTTCTGATATTATCCTCATCGCGTTTATCGGTGAAGATGATTTTTACTCCTGCGTTGAGGAAAGCCTGTTCTCTGAGGCGGTTTATAAGAACGTCGTATTCATATTCAAGGGTCTCGAAGATCTTATCGTCCGCCTTGAAAAGAACCGCGGTTCCTTTTTCTTCGGTATCGCCGACGATTTCAAGGTCGCCTTCGGCAACGCCGCGGCAGAAACGCTGGCGATAGATATGTTCGCCGTCTTTTACCTCGACTTCAAGCCATTCGGAAAGGGCGTTTACTACAGAAGCACCAACGCCGTGAAGACCGCCGGAAACTTTATAGCCTGAACCGCCGAATTTACCGCCGGCATGAAGAACGGTGAAGACAACCGTTACCGCCGGGATTCCGAGTTTTGCATGGATACCGACAGGGATTCCTCGGCCGTTATCCGTTACGCGGATAAGATTTCCGGGAAGGATCTCGACGTTGATGTCGGTGCAATAACCCGCAAGAGCTTCGTCGATTGCGTTGTCAACAATTTCGTAAACAAGGTGATGAAGACCTTTCGGTCCGGTTGAACCGATATACATACCGGGTCTTTTTCTTACTGCTTCAAGTCCTTCAAGGACCTGGATCTGGTTTTCGTCGTAGGTTTCCTGCATAGGTTCTACGGCAAACGGAGTATTTTCCACGATTTACCTCCTGAATATTTTTCCGCCGAAGCGGTGGATTTTGGTAATTACCTTCCAAAAGGGGAAGGGAAGGGGGACCGTTGCCGAACGGCACGGTGGATTGGTGATTGACAAAACAGCGTGAAACGCAGACAAAAAACGGATGGGATTTATCCCTCCTTTGCCATCGCTTTGCGCTGCCACCTCCTCCTCCGAGGAGGTTACCTTATAGCGTTCCGCCGCGCTTTTTAAGAGTTGCGGGAGAAAGCTGGGATATATATACTTTTTCTTTTCCGCTTTCGGTTACAAGACAGAAGCTTTTCGGAAGATCGTAAGTTACGTTTATTACCGAACCTTCTTTCTGGTTGCGGGAAAGAAATTCGCGGGTTGATTTTGCGACGGTTGTGTTATCCATATCAAAAACGCCGATAACGTCGTTTTCCCATACGGAAACATCGCCGCCAAGGAAGAGATACATTTTTCAAATCATTCCTTTTCTATAAGCCTTCTCCCTGAGGGAGAAGGTGGATTTTCTGCAACTTGTTGCAGAAAAGACGGATGAGGTGTTGTTTTGAATCCGCGCCGCTGCTGCGCAATGCGGCTGCACCTCCTCAGTCAGCTTCGCTGACAGCTCCCCATCAAGGGGAAGCCTTTATTTTTCCTTTTTCCATGATAAAAACTTTTCCGTCATCAAGACCGGAGAAAAGTTCCTTATCACAGCAGGTGAGGAAAATCTGGCTTTCGCCGATGGAATTGAGAATATAGTCACGGCGGACGGAATCAAGTTCGCTCATAACGTCATCAAGAAGGATAAGGGGCGGTTCGCCCATTGCTTCGCCGAGCATTTTTGCTTCGCCGAGTTTAAGGGAAAGGATGCAGCTTCGCTGCTGACCCTGTGAACCGAAGGAACGGACGGGCATTTCATCAAGGGTGACTTCAAGGTCATCCCTGTGGGGTCCGACGGAAGTTGCGCCGTGCTCAAAATCGTAATTCTTCGTGCTTTGCAAAGCTTCATAAAATTTTTGTGCCCAATCAGCTGTGCTCATTGAAGGATCGGCATGCTCATTTTCCGGAAGAACCGTTGTTATATATTCCGCAAGGAATTTTTCTCTTCCCCGGGACATTCCTTTATAAATTTCGGCGGCTTTTTTATTAAGGCTTTCGCAATAATTGACCCTTGTTCGGATTATTGAACCGCCGAGCCTTGCAAGCTGTTCGTCATAAATATCTATCATATCGATAAGCCCGGAATGATATCTTGCGTCTTTGTGCACGGTGTTCCTCTGGTCAAGGACTTTTTTATAATCCGCGAGCACCGAAAGATATTTAGGATAGAGCTGGCAAAGGGAGGTATCGATAAGTCTTCTGCGTTCCTTTGGTCCGTCGCGGAAAAGGTTCATGTGGCTTGGCGAAAAAACAACTCCGCCAATGGTTCCCGCATATTCCGCGGAAGATTTTATATCGATCCCGTTCTTTTTAATGTTTTTTCCCGGAGAAAAGGTTATTTCAGCGTTCTGTTCGCGGTTTTCGGAAAAGAAATCCGCTTTAAGGTTTGCTTTTTCCGCGCCGAAACGGATAAATTCCGAATCCTTTGTCTGGCGGAAGCTTTTTGCTCCGGTAAAAAGCCACAGGGCTTCCATAAGGTTTGTTTTTCCCTGGGCATTTTCGCCGCAGATTATATTGACCTTTTCGCCCGGAATAATTTCAAGATTTTCTATATTGCGAAAATCCTTAAGTTCAATTTTTCTGAAAATCATTCTTCTTCAAAAGGTTCTTCGGAAATTACCATATAGGATTTTCCTCTTACTTCGGCAACGTCGCCGGGACGCATTTTTTTGCCGCGCATTTCGCAGACTTCGCCGTTTACCTTTACTTTTCCGCCCTGGATAAGTTCCTTTGCTTCTCCGCCGGTCATAACAGCTCCGGCAAATTTAAGGAAGGAATCCAGTTTTATAAATTCATCGCGGATCGCTATTTCAGCGGGAGCAGCGGAAACCGAAGGTCTTCTTACTAATTTAAGCTGAATTTTTGCCATTTGGTACCTCTTTTTTTCAAAGCCTTCCCAAAGGGGAAGGTGGATTTTTTGCAGACAACTCCTCCTCTGAGGAGCCTTTTTAAATCAGATATCGGTTTTCATTCTTACGGGAAGAACAAGGAAAAGGAAGCTTTCGCCTTCCATAGGAATGATTTTTACGGGGGAAAGGGGGCTGTTGATAATCATTTTTACTTTATCGCAGCCGGTTGCACGAAGAGCTTCGAGAAGATAGCGGTTATTGAATCCCATATCGACGGAATCGCCTTTTATATCGCATTCGACAACGTCGCTTATTTTACCGAGAGCTGTGGAGCAGGAGATTTTTATTTCGCCGTTTCCGATGGAAAGGCGGATGGGGCTTTTAAGTCTGTCGTTGATAAGAAGACTTGTTCTGTCGATGGAGTTAAGGAAATCTCTTACTTTTACTTCAACAACGGTATTGGAATTTGCCGGGATGGAAGAGCGGAAATCGATGAAATCGCCTTCGAGAAGGCGGGAGACAACGTCGTATCTTCCAACGCGGAAAATTATATGTTTCTGGGAAAGGGCAATAAGAACGTCCTCTTCGCCTTCAAGAAGTTTTGAAACTTCGGAAAGGGATTTTCCGGGAACGATGAAATCAAGTTCATCACCGTAGGAAACCTGTTCTTTTCTTATTGCAAGGCGGAAACCGTCAACGGAAACAACGGAAAGAACGTGATCTTTTATAATGAATTTGGAACCGGTATGAACAGGTTTGAAATCATTTACCGCAACGGCAAAGATGGTCTGTTCGATCATGCTTTTAAGGGTTTCCTGTTTGATGGTGAAGTTTATTTTTTCATCGACGGTAGGAAGCTGGGGAAATTCTTCCGCTTCTATTCCGACGATATTGTATTCTGCCGCTCCGCCGCGGATCTTTGTAATGAATTTATCGTCACATTCGATTTCGACTCTTTCGGAAGCAAGGCGGCGGATCATATCAAAGAAAAGTTTTGCGTTGAGGACGATGGAACCGTTTTCAGAAATTCTGGCGCCCATATAGGTTGTGATACCCAGTTCCATATTGTAACAGCTTAAGGTGAGGCGATCGTCTTCGGCAACAACAAGAACACCTTCCATTGCGGGGTGGGTGGTTTTTGCGGCGACGGCGCGGGTTACATTATTGAGCGCTTCGGAAAGTTCCTGGCGGCTGCAAGAAAATTTCATAAAATCTCCTCCAATAATAAAGAAAGAATAGTATTATTCAGTAATAATAGTAGGGGGTGTTGAAAATGTTGAAAAGTCCTGAATTTGTTTTTTTTACGCACTTTTTTGATTTTTTTAAAATGTTGAGTTATTTTTGAAAAAATTTTGAAAAGTTGAAAGTAAAAATTGCCAAAAACCGGTTGTTGAATAAAATAAGTTATAATGTGAAAACTCTGTTAATTTAACATTGTTTCAACAATTTTCAACAGGTTGAAATGTTTACATATCCCGGACGTTTTTGGTGATGTCTTCGATGGTTTCGCGAAGTCGGGAATCGGTTTTCATCATCTTTTCGGTCTGGCTTATTGCATAGACGACGGTGGAGTGGTCTCTTCCGCCGAATTCTTCGCCAATGGCGGCCATACTCATCTGGGTTATATCTTTTATAACGTACATTGCAACCTGTCTTGCGCGGCTTATATTGGCGGCGCGCTTGTTGCTCTTGATATCCTGTTCGCTTATATTGAAGGTGCGGCCAACCTCGCTTATTATCTTGCTGATGGTTACGGGGATAGGCTGGTTGTCGTTAAGAATATCGCGGATGGCGGTCTGGGCCATCATAATGGTTATGGGTTTGTTTTCATAGATAAGGGAATTTGCTTTTATGTTCTTTACAGCGCCTTCAAGCTGGCGGATGTTGCTTTTAAGGTTGTTTGCGATATATTCAGCAACGTCGTTGGGCATATCCATATTGAGAAGGTCGGCTTTTCTTTGAATAATGGCGATTCTTGTTTCAAAATCCGCCGGCTGGATATCCGCCATAAGTCCGCTTTCAAAACGGGTGCGGAGACGATCCTCGAGAGTTTTTATTTCTTTCGGGGGTCGGTCGGAAACGAGAACGATCTGTTTCTTTGCTTCGTGAAGAGCGTTGAAAGTGTGGAAAAATTCTTCCTGGGTGGAATCTCTTCCGGCGATGAACTGGATATCGTCGACCAGGAGATAATCGACCTTGCGGTATTTTTCGCGGAATTCCTGGGTCGTCTGGCTTCTGATGGAAGCGATAAGTTCGTTTGTGAATTCCTCGCCTTTTACGTATTCGACGATTGCGTCGGGTTTTCTGCTTTTTACTTCATTCATTATTGCGAAGAGGAGGTGGGTTTTTCCAAGTCCGGAATCGCCGTGAATGAAAAGGGGGTTATAGTTTCTTATATCGTGGGTTGCAACAGCCATCGCAGCGGCATGGGCAAATTTGTTGGAAGAACCGACTATAAAAGTATCGAAGGTGTATTCATAATCGCCGTTGGGGTTGTTTGCAAGGTTTTCAACCGCGGGTTTGTTTTCTTCCGCGGAAGCATGGATTTTATTGACTTCGGGAGCGGAAAAATCGATTATTACCTCGACGGGAAAACCGAGAACATTTTCGAAACCTTTTGAAAGAAGGTCTTTGTATTTTTCGGAAACTATATTTTGTTTAAAAGGGGAATTTACACAGAGAAAAACTTTTTCCGCTGTGAATTTTACCGGTTCGATATCTTTTATCCAGAGATTATAAGCGACATCGGTCATCTGGGTCTTGCAGTAATCTTTTACAAGACTGAAAATTTCTTCAAAAGAATCCATGTTTTTCCTCCGTTTTTTTAATTTATTTTTGTCTTTTTTATATAGGAAGAAAAGAAAAATATAAATTTTGACAGAATAAATTATAGCACAAAAGATTATAAAAGAAAAGGTTTTCCACATATTTTTGGCAATATATTTATAAATGTATTATAATTTATAAAGGAATTGTGGAAAATCAGCACGGTTTTTTAAAGGAAAGGGTAATATTAAGGCCCCGCTGACTAAAGGTACTCTGGTCAAAGGGAGCTTTTAAGGCGGAACATTGACTGAAGGGTGTTTGATGATAAAAATTTTTTGGTGTAATGTGGTTTTGCTTTACAGAAATTTGTCTTTTATATATATAAATATAAAATTATATATTGACATTTTAAGAAAAGGGCATTATAATCTAATTTTGCAAGGCAATTTCGAAAGGAGGGAATATCAGAGATGAAAAGAACCTATCAGCCCAAAAAACTCCACAGACAGAA
>JAZTXW010000027.1:0-2940 GCA_045636625.1 Oscillospiraceae bacterium | reverse complement strand
CTTGTTTTTGACGTTGTGGAATCCATTCCGGTTTGCGAAGATATAAAACTCGGCCGCGGAAACGTTGAACATCTTCTTGACGTTTACTGTGAAAACATCCGCCGCTGCGCAAAATACGGGGTCAAATGCGTTACATATAATTTCATGCCGGTTTTTGACTGGACAAGGACCCAGCTTGACAAAAAAGCGACCGACGGTTCCACAAGCCTTGTTATGTATTGGGACCAGATGAGAGGTCTTGATCCGCTTAAGGATGACATTCATCTTCCCGGCTGGGATTCAAGCTATTCCCAGGAAGAAGTGCGCGAACTTATTTCCGCCTACGGCGAACTTGGCGAAGAGGGACTTTGGAAAAACCTTGAACGTTTTCTTAAAAAAGTCATCCCCGTTGCTGAGGAATGCGGGGTGAAAATGGCTATCCATCCGGACGACCCGCCATATCCCATTTTCGGAATCCCGAGAATCATTACCTGTGAAGAAAACCTTGACCGTTTCCTCAAACTTGTTGACAGCCCTTCCAACACCCTTTGCCTTTGCACCGGAAGTCTCGGCTGTGCCGCTTCCAACGACGTTGCTGCAATGGTTGAAAAATATGCCGCCATGGACCGCATCGGGTTCATGCATATCCGCAACGTAAAAATTATGGAGGACGGTTCTTTTGAGGAACGCGCACATCTTTCCTCCTGCGGAAGCCTTGACCTTTATGAAATTGTAAAGGCCCTTGTTGATAATGATTTTGACGGATATGTCCGCCCCGACCATGGAAGAATGATCTGGGGTGAAACCGGAAAACCCGGTTATGGACTTTTCGACCGCGCGCTCGGCGCAGTTTATATCAACGGTCTTTTCGAAGCTTGTGAAAAGAATAAAAAATAAGGAGACAAACGATGATTAAAAACGTTCTTGATACCGATCTTTCCGGAAAAGTTGCGGTTGTAACCGGCGCCGGCGGAATTCTTTGCAGCTATTTTGCAAAAGTTCTTGCAAGGGCAGGCGCAAAAGTTGCTCTTCTTGACCTTAACGAGGAAGCGGCAAAACAATACGCGGAAGAAATAATCGCCGAAGGCGGAATTGCAAAGGCATATCCCTGCAACGTGCTTGACAAGGAGATCTGCGAAAACACTGCAAAAGCGGTTTTTGAGGATTTCGGTCCCTGCGATATCCTTATCAACGGTGCCGGCGGAAACAACCCCAAAGCAACCACCGACAAGGAATATTTTGAAACCGGCGATATCGACGCGGAAACCAAGAGTTTTTTCGATCTTGATACAGAAGGAGTAGGTTTTGTTTTTAACCTCAACTTCCTCGGAACCCTTATTCCGACCCAGGCTTTTGCAAAACAGATGGTTGGAAGAGAAGGCTGCAACATCATCAACATCTCTTCCATGAACGCATATACCCCTCTTACCAAAATCCCCGCATATTCCGGCGCAAAAGCAGCGATTTCCAACTTTACCCAGTGGCTTGCGGTGCATTTTTCAAAAGTCGGAATCCGCGTAAACGCAATCGCTCCCGGATTCTTTTCCACCAAACAGAACGCAAAGCTTCTCTGGAACGATGACGGCACGCCTACCGCAAGAACCGGAAAAATTCTTGCCGCAACGCCCATGGGAAGATTCGGCAAGACGGAAGAACTTTCCGGAAGCCTTCTTTTCCTTGTCAACAACGATGCGGCCGGATTCATCACCGGCATTGTAATTCCGGTTGACGGCGGTTTTTCCGCATATTCCGGGGTTTGATCTTATAATACTGACGATTGGAGAGAATTAGTCATGTGTGATATAAACCAAAAAATTTCCGAAATCGGCGTTGTTCCGGTTATAAAACTCAACAATCCCGAACGCGACGCCGCAAACCTTGCAAAAGCGCTTTGCGAAGGCGGCGTTCCCGTTGCGGAAGTAACTTTCCGCGCCGCAGGCGCGGATACCGCGATCCGCCTTATGCGTGAAGCCTGTCCCGATATGCTTGTTGGCGCAGGAACCGTTCTTACCACCGAACAGGTTGACAAAGCTCTTGATGCCGGCGCTCAGTTTGTTGTAACTCCCGGTTTTGATCCGGAACTTGTTGCATATTGCCAGGAAAAAGAACTTCCCATCTATCCCGGCTGCACAACCCCCACCGATTATCACGCCGCGCTTAAATTCGGACTTAAAGTTCTTAAATTCTTCCCCGCTGAACAAAGCGGCGGTCTTGCAAAAATCAAGGCGATGAGCGCGCCTTTCCCCATGTTCAAAGTTATGCCTACCGGCGGAATTTCTCTTAAAAATCTTAAAGAATATCTTTCCTGCCCGGTTATCTGCGCCTGCGGCGGATCTTATATGGTAACCGCAGACCTTATCGATAACAACAAATGGGACGAGATAACCGAACTTTGCAAAAAATCTGTCGAAATAGTCAAGGAGGCCCGTAACAATGGCTAAAATAGTAACTTTCGGCGAACTTATGCTTCGCCTTGCACCCAACGGATATTACCGTTTTTTCCAGAATGACCAGATGCAGGCAACTTTCGGCGGCGGCGAAGCAAACGTTGCCGTTTCCCTTGCAAACTTCGGCATGGAAAGCAAATATGTCACCAAACTTCCGAAACACGCAATCGGTCAGGCTGCCGTAAACTCCCTTCGCTATTTCGGAGTTGACACTTCCGCAATCGTTCGCGGCGGCGAAAGAGTCGGTATCTATTTCCTTGAAAAAGGCGCATCCCAGCGCGGTTCCGTCTGTATTTATGACCGTGCTCATTCCTCCATTCAGGAAGCTGATCCGGACGATTTTGACTGGGATTCCATTTTTGAAGGTGCGGACTGGTTCCACTTCACCGGAATCACTCCCGCTCTCGGTCCGAACCTTGTCGAAATCTGCAAACGCGCATGCATTGCCGCAAAAGCAAAAGGCGTAAAAATTTCCTGCGACCTTAACTACCGCGGAAAACTCTGGACCCGCGAA
>JAZTXW010000026.1:0-37013 GCA_045636625.1 Oscillospiraceae bacterium | reverse complement strand
AACAGAATGAAAAACGGCGGCGTTCTTCCGATGATCACTTCCTGCTCCCCCGGTTGGGTAAACTATTGCGAAACCTATTATGCAGATCAGCTCGATCACCTTTCTTCCTGCAAATCTCCTCACCAGATGCAGGGCGCAATCATCAAGAGCTATTACGCAGAAAAACACGGACTTAATCCCAAAGATATCTTCGTTGTTTCCGTAATGCCCTGCACCGCAAAGAAATTTGAAAAAGAAAGACCCGAAATGGTCAACGCAGAAGGACTTAAAGACGTTGACGCAGTTATCACCGTTCGTGAACTTGCTGATATGATCCGCCGCAGCGGTATCGTATTCAACAAACTTCCGGAAGAAACTTTCGACCAGGATATCATGGGCGAAGCTTCCGGCGCAGGCGTTATCTTCGGCGTAACCGGCGGCGTTATGGAAGCTGCTCTCCGTACCGTTTACCACGTTCTTACCGGTAAAGAGCACGGCGCAATCGCATTCACTTCCGTACGCGGTTTCGACGGAATCAAAGAATCCCAGATCGAGATCAACGGACAGATCCTCCGCTTTGCTGTTGCACACGGAATGAAGAACGCAAAAGTTCTTATGGAACAGATCCGCAAAGGCGAAAGCCCCTATCAGTTCATCGAAATCATGGGATGCCCCGGCGGCTGCATCAACGGCGGCGGCCAGCCCTATGTCCGTCCTGTATTCCTTCCCAACGAAGACCACGATATTCTTGATACCTATATGCAGAAACGCGCTTCTGCCCTCTATTCCGAGGACCAGAAAAACGTTCTTCGCCAGAGCCACAAGAACACCCAGGTTCAGAAACTTTATGAAGAATTCCTTGGTGAGCCCAACTCCCATAAAGCTCACGAACTTCTCCATACCACTTATAAAGGCCGCGAACCCTTCAGAGATTGATTTCTCTAAACTAATCCCAAATAGCAAAAAACACGTGCTCGGAAGAGCACGGGTTTTTTGTTTCGTTTATATTTTTAAAAAATTCCTGCGGCTTTAAGAAGAAAAGATGCGGAAAAAATCGAAATGGCGGAAAAGACCGTTGTCCAGATAACAAGCTGTCCCGCAAGGGAAGAATCCGCGCCCATTTCCTGGGCCATCGGAACGCTTGAAACCGCCACAGGCGCGGTAAAAAGCGCCGCAAGAGCGGCAAACTGCGCACCGTCAAAACTGTTTCGGAAAAGAAGAAACGCTGTTCCAAGGGAAAAAATCGGTACCGCGGCGCATCGCATTGCCGTTCCGAAAACAATTTCTTTTTTAAGGTCGGAAATTGCGGAAAATTCAAAATCCGCGCCAAGAACGATAAGCGAAAGGGGAGTTGCCATTGAGGAGATATATTCCGCGGTTTTTGCAATTGGAACAATATCAAAAAGCCGGAACGATATGTTGCAGGCAACGAAAATTTCCCTTATCGCAAGGGCAAGAAAACCGGCGGCAACGCCGCGGATAAGCGGATTTCTTGCGATATCGCCAAGGATTTTTCCGATTCCGGGTTTCTTTCCGCTTCCGGAAAAAGAAAGGAGTTCCGCCACGGCAAGAACGTTGAAAAGCGGAATCGCAAAAGCGGAAAGAACCGCGGCAGCGGCAATTCCTTCGGTTCCGAAAAGGCTTCCCGCAAGGGGAATTCCGATCAGCGCGTAGTTTGAACGGAAGATTCCCTGAATAAGCGCGCCGCGTTTTTTGCCGTCCTTTGTTATAAACCCGCTTGTGAAAACCGCGGCGGAAAAAACAATAACGATCATCACAAGGGCGTATCCGACGTGACCGAAATTGAAATTTGTTATATTTTCAATTTTATAGATGTTTGTGAACAGCATCACCGGGAGGATCACCTTAAAAACAAGACGGTTGCCGGAAACGGCAAAATCTTTCCCGATGATTTTTGATTTTTTAATAAAATATCCCAAAGCGACAAGGATGATTATCGGCGCAACGGAATTTACTGCAAAAAGAAGGGATTCCAAAAAAACATTCCCCCAAATAAAAATCTTGAAATACATTATATCAGATTGTTTTTTGTTTGTTTAGTGCTTTTTTAAAACTTTACATAAAGGAAAGAAAAAGTTATAATATTAAATAAGAAAAATTCGTTTAGGAGGATAAAAATGCCTGAACTTTCAAACATAAACGTGGTGCGTGAAATTCTTGGACGCCACGGTTTTAAATTTTCAAAAAGTTTTGGACAGAACTTTATCGTAAATCCGGATCTTTGCCCCCGCATTGCGGAAGAAAGCGGGGTCGGCCCCGGAATCTGCGCGCTTGAAATCGGCCCGGGAATGGGCGTGCTCACAAAAGAACTTGCGCTTAGGGCAGAAAAAGTTTTGAGCATCGAAATCGACAAAGCACTTTTGCCGGTGCTCAAAGAGACCCTTGCGGAGTTCGATAACGTAACGATACTCAATGCGGACGTGCTCGAACTGGATCTTAAGGCGGTTATCAAGGAACATTTCGGAGATATGCCCTTTGTCGTATGTGCAAACCTGCCCTATTATATAACCTCTCCGATCATCATGAAACTTCTTGAGGAAAACATCGGAGCGGAAAATCTTACCGTTATGGTACAGAAAGAAGCGGCTGTCAGGATCGCCGCAAAACCGGGAACAAGGGATTGCGGAGCGATCTCTGCCGCCATAAATTATTACAGCGAACCGGAAAAACTTTTTGACGTTTCAAAAGGAAATTTCGTTCCTCCGCCAAACGTAACCTCCGCGGTAATCCGCCTTACTTTACGCAAGGAACCTCCGGTAAAAGTTGCGGACGAACGCCACTTTTTCCGCATAATAAAGGCATCTTTCAGCCAAAGAAGAAAGACCCTTACAAACTCTCTTTCCTCCGGATTGGGAAAAAACAAGGACGAAATTCTTGCCGCCCTGGAACAATGCGGTCTTGGTCCGAACGCAAGAGCGGAAGAACTTTCGCTCCGGGATTTTGCCGCTCTTTCCGAAGTTCTCTGATAAAAATCAGCAAGATTGGAACATCCTCCAATCTTGCGGTTACCGGAAAATAAGAGTATAATTCAGTTGTGGAAATAATCCGCGTTTGCGGACCTTTTAAAAAAAGGAGGAAACAAAAAATGAAAAAAATCATCTCTCTCGTTCTCGTGCTCATCATGGTGCTCAGCCTTGCAGCATGCGGCGCAAAACCCACCGCAAAAATCATAATTTCCGACGGAGTCAACGATGCTGTTCTTTATGAGTTCGAAGCAGAAGTCGGCGAAAAAGTAACTGCCGGCGCAATGATCGAAGAATATCTTACCGAAAACGGCGTTGATTATACCGTTTATGACGGCGATATGATCGGAAGCATCGGCGACCTTGTACAGGACGAAGTAAACTGGAGCGTTTACTGGGCATGCTACTATAACGGCGAATACGCAACCGTTGGTCTTTGGGGCTATGTTCCCGCAGAAGGCGACATCATCGAAGTCAGATTCGAAGAATCCACCTGGTAATTTTTAAAAAAGTTATAAAAATCCCTTCCCGTTCGGAAGGGATTTTTTGTTTACTTATTTTATCTGCGATGATAGAATAAAGAAAATATCTCCAGACAGAGGTGCCGGTAATGAAATATGACCGCGGGCTGCTTGAAAAAGCAGTAAGAACATATAAAAAACACAGCAACCGAAATTTTGTTCCGGTTTCAAAGCTCAGCGAAAAACAGCTTTCCAACGCAATAAAACATATCGATAAATATGTAAAGCGGGAAGAGGTTGTTGCTTTTCTGGACAGCACTCTTTTCGCGAGCGGAAAAAGCGGAATCCTTCTTACCACGGAAAAAATCGCGTGTTCCGATTCCGCATCCAGCAGCGCGTATTTTGAAAAATTCATCAAGGCGGAATGTTCCGGCGACGAAGTGAAAATATATTATTCCGAAAACAGCTTCAGAAGAATAAAAGTCAAAACATACGCGGATGAAGTTGTCTCCCTTCTCAATACTATTGCGAAAGAAAGACTTCTTGCGGAAAAAGCGGAAGACGCGAAACCCGAACCCATAAAACAGGTTGTGGAAAATCCAAAACCGGCGCCTGTTCCTAAATATGAACCTGCTTCCGAACAGAAAAATTTGCCGCAGGAAGAAACATACTATCTGAATATGGCTAACGAATGTTATAAAGAAGGAGAATACGAAAAGGCGCTGGAATATTTTAAAAAAGCCGCCGAAAAGGGAAGCGTGATTTCGGCATATAACGTTGGGGTGCTTTATAATACCGGAAAAGGCGTTCGGCAGGATAAGGAGGAGGCTTTCTGTTGGTTTGAAAAAGCAGCGGAAAAAGGCCATGTGCTCGGACAGTATGTCTGCGGAAAAGCGCTTGTTTATGGAACCGGAACGGAAAAAGATTATATAAAAGCCGGGTTCTGGCTTAAAAAAGCAGCGGATCAGGGAGATGAAGAATCCGCAAACCTTTTAAGAAGTATTCAAAGCGCGGTTGAAGAAGCAAAAGAGGCAAAGGAATTTGATATTCCGCCATATGACGAAGATGAGCTTTTTGACTATTCGGAAAAACTTTACTGTGATGGAAAAATAAGAGAATCGTTCCTCTGCTGCAAAAAAGCCGCAAATATGGGATGCAAAAATGCGGGCTATAAATTGGGAAAAAAGTTCTGTTCCGGTGACGGCACAGAAAAGGACCTTGAACAGGCTGCGTTCTGGTTCCTTTGGTCAGCGAAAAGAAACAATGTTTCCGCTTTGATCGACCTTTCGGAAATGATAATCAAAGGGGAAGCAAAAATATATGATTCTTTCATCAGAGTGCTTGAAGAAGGGGCGGAGGAAAATATCCCGAGCGCCTGCTATTATCTTGGACTTATGTACTATTACGGCAAGGGATTGAGAAAAGATTATATCAAAGCATATTTTTATATTGAAAAATCAAAGCTCTGCGGATATATGAATAAAAACATCGAATCTTATCTTGAAAAAGCAAAAGATGATTATGCAAGGCTGAACGGAGAAGATTATATGCGGCATTTTTATAAAATGCTTTCGGATATGTATAAGAAAGAACCCGGAGAAAAAGCACAGAACAAAGCAAGAGAATATCTGATGAAATCATAAGCAGAAAATTATAAAAAAGGAGAGCGGCCACCCGCTCTCTTTTTTATAATAATATTTTATACTTGTATATTTAATATTATTTTGTTATAATGTAATTTACGAAAGTAGGCTCTGACCGCATATAAAACAAAATCCGAAGCATAATATTAAAAAACTCCGGAGGTTTTATTGAATGTCAGAGGAAATCAGAAACTGTCCCGAAGAAAATGAAAGGGACGAAATCGAAAACCAGACCGAACAGATAATCGAAACCGGTTCGGTAATAAAAACAAAAGGCAAACACTGTATCCATTGCCTTACCATTGTCGGTCAGATCGAGGGACATTATATCCTTCCGCCGCAGAACAAAAGCACGAAGTATGAACACGTTATCCCGCAGCTTGTGGCAATCGAGGAAGACCCGGAAATCGAAGGGCTTATCGTAATGCTGAATACAGTGGGCGGCGACGTTGAAGCGGGTCTTGCCATTGCGGAACTTATTTCCGGAATGAGCAAACCGACAGTTTCGATCGTTCTTGGCGGAGGACATTCGATCGGGGTACCTCTTGCCTGTTCCGCAAAGGAATCTTTTATAGTCCCTTCCGCAACAATGACCATCCATCCGGTCCGGATGAACGGTCTTGTTCTCGGCGTTCCGCAGACTCTTTCATATTTTGATAAAATGCAGGAGCGCATTACCAATTTTGTCACCGATAATTCAAACATCAGCGCCGAGCGTTTTCGCGAGCTTATGTTCAACACCGGCGAACTCATCACCGACGTTGGAACGGTTCTTGACGGCGAAGCCGCGGTTTCCGAAGGGCTTATCGATAATCTCGGCGGACTTTCCGATGCAATAAAATGCCTCTATTCCCAGATCGAAGGGAGGAAGGCGGATTGATGCTTTGGACAGCGGAACCTTTCGACCGGATATTCCCGACGGATATCCCGGAAACGGTTACAATGGATATAGGCGGCGGATTTCTTGAGGGAAGAATGACTCCTTCAGGGTTCACGGTTTCCCGCCTTATTTCAACGGATCTTAAAAATTATCTTAAAACGGAATACTCCCCCGGACACATCAGGAAAATCTGAACTGCCGCTTTGCGGCTACATATAAGGAGAAAAAATGAGCATTTTTGACGCAGTTATTCAGGGAATAATCCAGGGACTTACGGAATTTCTTCCGGTTTCCTCAAGCGGACATCTTTCCATTTACCAGCATTTCACCGGAAACAGCGGCGAAGCCGCCGGAATCTATTCAATCCTTCTTCATCTCGGAACCCTTCTTGCGGTTGCGATCGCTTTCCGGAAGGAACTTTGGGATATGGTAAAAGAATTTTTTGCAATGGCGAAAGAAATTGTTTCCGGAAAATTCGACAAAAACAATATGACCGGTTCAAGAAGACTTATCTTTCTTTTTATCATAAGCCTTCTTCCCCTTTGCTTCTTCTATTTCATTTCCGATTTTTACAATTCCCTTTCCACCGATAACGACATAGTGGTCGAAGGACTTTGCTTCCTTCTTACCGCGGCGCTTCTTATCGTTTCCGGAAAATGTGTTAAGGAAGGCGGTTCCGCCGCAGAAAACATGAGCTGGAAACAGGCTCTCGGAATGGGGATCATGCAGGGAATAGCTCCTCTTCCGGGACTTTCCCGTTCCGGTTCAACAATTTCGACCGGACTTATTCTTGGGGTTTCCCGCGAACAGGCTGTCGCTTTTTCCTTCATAATGGGTGTTCCGGCTGTTCTTGCCGCGAATATTCTTGAAGTTCCGGCGGCAATTTCCGGCGAGGTTGAAATAAACTGGATCGCCGCAATTATCGGAATGGCGGTTTCGCTGCTTGTGGGAATCGCCGCAATAAAAACGGTTAAACTCCTTGTCAAAAACGATAAATTCACAAAATTCGCGTGGTATCTTATTCCTCTCGGTCTTGTAATAACCGGAATCGGAATTTTTGAACACATCGCCAATGTTGTTATAACAATTTAAGGAAGGCTTTTGAAAATGGCTGCAGCAAAAAAAACTTCGACAAAAAGCACAGCGAAAAAAACAAACGCAAAAAAGCCCACAGCGGCAGAAATTTCTTCGCGCCGCCAGCTTTATGCAATCGGATATTTTGCTCTTGGAGCGATCTTTCTTGCAATGACTTTCATTAAAGGCGAAAGTCTCTGGCAGAGCATGCACTATGCGCTTTTCGGTCTTTTCGGTTGGTGCGCATATCTTATCGGTCCGGTTTTCATCTATCTTGCGGTTATGAATACCCTTGAAAAACCGACTTTTTCAACCGCGGCACAAGGTTATGAAAGCCTTGCGCTGATAATCCTTCTTTCCGGAATCACCACTGTTTTCAGCGAGAAAATGGTTCTTGAGGGAAGCGTTTTCCAGAAGATAGGCCAGCTTTATACATACGGAAAAGAACTTACCGGCGGCGGCGTTCTTTCAACCATCTACGGACTTACGGCAATGGCCCTGATGGGAAGGCTTGCCGCGATAATCGTCGGTCTTGTTCTTATAATTGCTGTTCTGATGCTCCTTACCGGAACGACACTTATCGGAATCGCAAGGGATACGAAAAAAGTCAGCGAAAAAGTAAAAACCGTTTATACCGAACAGGTCGAACACCGCAAGGCTGCTGTCGAAACAAGAAAAATGTCCCAGATAGATATTCCTCTTGACGATGGTCCGAAATACATTTCAAAAGAAAACGAGGATGCCGTAAAACGCTCCAAGGAAAAGCTTCTCGGAACAGATGTGCCGCCCGTTTCAAAAATTCCGGCAGCGGACGCAAAGCCGGTTTCCGCTCCCGCCGAAAGAATAATAGATATTCCTCTTGATGACGAACCGAGAGTTCCCATTACAACCGTAAAACCGGACAAACCTGCCGAAACCGCAAAAAGGGAAGAACCTCTCAACGGTTTCAAAGCCCATATGGAAGTTGAAGTTCCGGATATGGAAAAAATTGAAGAGATAAAACCCGCGAAGGAACAGATGGCCGAAGCGGCGGAAAAGGATCCGGCTCTTGAGGAACTTATCAGCAAAGCGATGGTGGACCAGGCCAACGCGAAGAAAATCGAAAAAGCGGAACTTAAAGTTCTTGCGGAAGAACAGGAAAAGAAAATAACCGAGATCATGAACGATCTTGAAACTATTCCCTATGTATATCCTCCGACGGAACTTCTTCAGCTTCGCGACAACGCAAACAGCGACGACATTACCGAAGAACTTCGCAGAAACGCCGACATCCTTACCAACACTCTTCAGAGTTTCGGCGTTTCCGCAAGGGTTATCGATATAAACCGCGGCCCCGCCGTTACAAGATATGAACTTCAGCCCGGAGCAGGCGTTAAAGTAAGCAAAATCGCAAACCTTTCCGACGACCTTGCCCTTAACCTTGCGGCAAAAGGCGTACGAATCGAAGCGCCGATCCCCGGAAAAGCTGCGGTCGGCGTTGAAGTTCCGAACAAAAACCGCGACATTGTAAATATCCGCGAACTTATCGAATCCGCGGAATTCCAGAGCGCAAAATCAAAACTTACCGTCGCTCTCGGAAGAGATATAGTCGGCAACGTTGTTCTTGCGGACCTTAAAGATATGCCGCACCTTCTTGTTGCGGGTTCAACCGGTTCCGGTAAATCCGTATGCATAAACGCAATGATAATTTCGCTTATGTATAAAGCAAACCCGGACGAGGTCAAACTTCTTCTCATTGACCCGAAGGTTGTTGAACTTAACGTTTATAACGGAATCCCGCATCTTCTCATTCCGGTAGTAACAGACCCGAGAAAAGCCGCGGGCGCTCTTAACTGGGCGGTTTCCGAAATGCTTAAAAGATATCAGATCTTTGCGGATAACGGAGTAAGGGATATTGCGGGATATAACGAACTTGCGGATTCACGCGACGATATGCAGAGAATGCCGAAAGTTGTGATCATTATTGACGAGCTTGCGGACCTTATGCTTGTTGCCGCAAACGAAGTCGAAGATTCCATAAACCGCCTTGCCGCCCTTGCAAGGGCAGCGGGTATGCACCTTGTTGTAGCAACCCAGCGTCCTTCCGTTGACGTTATCACCGGCGTAATCAAATCCAATATCGGAAGCCGAATCGCTTTTAAAACTTCTTCCCAGGTTGACAGCCGAACCATTATTTCCGACGGAAGCGCGGAAAAACTTCTTGGCAAAGGCGATATGCTTTTCTATCCCCAGACGGATATGCGCCGTGTTCAGGGATGTTTCGTAAGCGACAGGGAAGTTGAGGAAGTTGTACGCTTTGTCAAAAACGGCGGAACCGCCTCCTATGACGAAGAGATAATAGATAATATCGAAAAACTTGCCGTTAAGGAAAAAGGCAAAAAAGCAGGGGACGATTATTCTTCCGAAGGCGGCGGTTTCGATGACGGCGACGATATGCTCGATGCCGCGATCGAATGCGTTATCGAAATGGGAATGGCTTCAACTTCCATGCTCCAGAGAAAACTCAAACTCGGATATGCCCGCGCCGCAAGAATCATCGACCAGATGGAAGAACGTGGAATAGTCGGTCCTTTTGAAGGAAGCAAACCCCGCCAGGTTCTTATCAGCAAGGAACAGTGGCTTGAAAAACAGCTCCAGAGCGATGAATAAGCCTCCCCTGATAAGGGAGTCATATAACAACCAAGGAGGAAACATACTTTGGGATTTTTCAGCAAAATAAGTGAAGGACTTAAAAAAACAAGGGAATCGCTTAAAGAACGTTTTGATGACGTTTTTTCCGGCGGTCACGTTGATGAGGATCTTTTTGACGAACTTGAGGAAGCTCTTGTCCTTGCGGATACCGGTGCGGTGACCGCCGGCGCAATCTGCGAGGAACTTCGCAAAAGAGTTAAAAAAGAGGGCATCACCGACCCGGAAAAAGTCCGTGAAATGATGTACGAAGTCGTTGCGGAAATGCTTCGCGGCGGACAGGAACTCAATATTGAAAACAAACCCGCAATCATTATGATGATCGGCGTTAACGGAGCGGGAAAAACCACAACCATCGGAAAACTCGCCAAAAATTTTATGGACGAAGGCAAAAAAGTTGTTGTTGCGGCGGCAGATACTTTCCGTGCAGCAGCAATTGATCAGCTTGAAGTCTGGACCGACAGATGCGGCGCCGAACTTGTTAAACATTCCGAAGGTTCCGACCCGGCAGCGGTTGTTTTTGACGCAATCGCCGCAGGAAAAGCAAGAAAAGCCGACGTTATAATCTGCGATACCGCAGGAAGACTCCAGAACAAAAAAGGTCTTATGGACGAACTTGCAAAAATCGGCCGCGTTATCGAAAGGGAAGCTCCGGAATCTTCCGTCGAAACCCTTCTTGTTCTTGACGGAACAACCGGCCAGAACGCCCTTAACCAGGCAAGGGAATTCGGAAACGCATGCCCCATAACCGGCATTGTTCTTACAAAACTTGACGGCACCGCCAGAGGCGGCGTTGTAATCGGAATCAGAAAAGAACTTGATATCCCGATAAAATTCATCGGAGTAGGCGAAAAGGCAGAGGATCTTCAGCCCTTTGATCCGGAAGCTTTTGCAAAAGCAATTTTTGATTAAAACACGAAACTGACAAAAAGTTAATATATAATAAGGAGAAATTTTAATGATCACTACCAAACAGCGCGCATATCTTCGCAGCCTTGCAAACGGAATTCCCGCAATCCTTCAGGTCGGCAAAGAAGGCGTTACCGAAGCACTTATCAAAAACGTTGACGAAGCTCTTGCAGCAAGAGAAATCGTAAAAGTTTCCGTTCTCGAAACTTCCCCCGTTTCCTCCAAGGAAGCAATCGAAGAAGTTATGAACGGAATCAAAGGCTGCGAAGCCGTTCAGGTAATCGGCAGAAAATTTGTTGTTTACAAACGCAACCTTAAAGAACCCAAAATCATTCTTCCCTGATTTTTAAAAAGGAGAAACCATGAAAATCGGCATTTACGGAGGAAGTTTCGATCCGGTCCATGTCGGCCATGTTAACGCCGCCCTTACTTTTAAGGAAGAACTTTCTCTTGATAAGATAATCGTGATTCCGGCCTATCAGCCGCCCCACAAAAAAGGACTTGCCATGACTCCTTCGGAGCACAGGATGAATATGTGCAATCTTGCTTTCGGAAAACTCGAAGGTTTCGAAGTTTCGGATATTGAGATAAAGCGCGAGGACGAAGGATATATGGCGGATACAATTGCCCAGCTTCGGGAAATTTATCCGGATGATGAATTATATCTTCTTATGGGCGGAGATATGCTCCTTTATTTCCAGCGTTGGTACGCATGGCACAAAATAACTGACGAAGCCGTTCTTGCGGTTGCCGCAAGAAACTGGGAGGACGATTCCGCCCTTGAAGCGGAAGCTGCCGTTCTCAGAAGCTATGGCGCAACGGTAAGAATAATACCCATCGACGTAAAGGAAATTTCCTCAACTTCCGTAAGAGAAACTGTCCGCAGGGCGGACGATATTTCCTCAATGGTACCGGAAGGCGTTGATGATTATATCTGGGATCACTATCTTTATTACAATTGACCGAAAACCAGGAGGCAAAAAATGTTCAAAAAAACAATCATCCTTTTTGCGGTGATGACTCTTTTTGTTGTTCTCTGTCTTTCCGCCTGTTCCGGAGGCTGGAGAGAAAGCTATGAAAGCTTTCTCGACGATCTTGTCGGAAAGGTCGATATGAACGAACAGCTTGAAAGCATCGACGCAGAGGAAATTATCCGCGATAAGTTAAACGAATACAGCGAAGGCCAGACAATATGGTTCCAGTTCGACGATTTTGACGGCGACGGAACTTCCGAAGCTTTTGCGTTTTGCGGAAAAGCCGGCGCGGAATATCTTGAAGGCGTGCTTTGGTACGTAAACGAAAACTATGCCGCTGAACTCAGGGAAACCGGAAAATGGAAAAATCCGGAGATGATCAACGTTGAAGGAACTGTTTTCCTCTTTGCCGAAAGCTATGAAGACGGTCTTACCTATGTTTTCGGAATCGAAAACAGCAAAGTTTATGAAACTGCGGTTTCCGGAATGTTCTCCGAACTTGAATATCAGGGAGGAACCGATTTCACTGCGGAATTTACTTCCTATGATTATTTTGAGGACGAGGAACTTGCAAAGAAAGAAGAACCTTCCACCAAAAAATACTGGTTCTATCTTGAAAACGGCGAATTTCATGAATACGGCGCGGACGATTCTCTTCGCCGTGCGGACCTTCGTAAATATGACGCCGGTTCCGACGTTATGGATATAATCCTTAAACAGGGACTTACGGATGAACTTCTTGCAAGATATTATCCGAACGCAACCGAAGAGGAACTTGAATTCATCGCGGAAGAAGCGGGATATTTCCACAGCATCATGCTCCGTGAAAACGGAATAATCCACCTCAACTTCTTCGGCGCTTATGAGGATTGTTTCTATATCACTTTTGCGGTTACCGAAACAAGCTCCGAAATAATCGACTGCGGACGCGGATTCTATCTTCCCGCTGCGGTTCCCGCAATCGCAACTTATCCCGAAGAAGAGGCGGAATGATGGATACCACGGAGTTTTGCAACCTTCCGGAGGAAGAACTTAAATCGGTGCTCAGATCAAGAATGAATGAGCACCGGTACGAACATTCCCTTAATGTGGCGGAAAGAGCGGTTTTTCTTGCGGAAAAATACGGCGCAGACCCTGAAAAAGCCGAATTCGCGGGTCTTATCCATGATATCTGCAAAGGAATCCCCAATGAGGAGCAGCTTGCGATAATAAAGGAAGCCGGAATCGAGCTTGACGGGGATACAATGAAATCCCCGGCTCTCTGGCATTCGATCGCCGGCGCGGTATATGCTGAGCACGAACTCGGCGTTACCGATAAAGACGTGCTCAATGCGGTCCGCTACCACACTTCCGGAAGAGGCGGAATGAGCATCCTCGAAAAAGTCATATATATGGCAGATCTTACAAGCGCGGAAAGAAACTATCCGGATGCGGAATACACCCGCAGCCTTACGGATCACAGCCTTGATGAAGGAATAGCCTATGGTGTCCGATGGATCGCCGGCGACCTTGAAAGAAAAGGCTTTCCGAAAGGGAAGGATACCGAAGCGCTTTTGAAAGAATATAAAAACGTTGAAATAACATTTTGAGAAAGGAAATTTTCTATGGAATCCAGAGAACTTGCACTTAAAATCGCAAAAATCCTTGACAGCAAGAAAGCAATCGGACTTCGCGTGCTTAAAATCGGCGAAATCAGCAGCATCGGCGATTATTTCGTAATTGCTTCCGCAAACAACAAAAGCCATGTTCAGTCCCTTTCCGATGACGTGGATTTTGCTCTTGGTCATGAAGACGGAATTGCACCCCAGAGAGTTGAAGGCTATGCTTCCGCAAGCTGGATACTTATGGACTACGCAAGCGTAATTGTTCATATCTTTAACGATGAAGTCCGCGAATTCTATTCTCTTGAAAGACTTTGGTCCGACGCAAAAATCGAAGAGATCAATTTCGATGAAGAGTAAGGCTTCTCCTTGAGGAGAAGCTGTCACCGAAGGTGACTGATGAGGTGCAGCCGTATTGCGAAGCAGCGGCGTCAATTTAAAATAATACCTCATCCGCCGCAGCCATACGGTTATGCGGCACATTCCCCTCAAGGGGAAGGCAAATTTTTAAAAAATCCCTTGACAAAACCCGGGATATGCTGATAATATAAATCTGTTGTGTTATTATATTATAAATGCTTTGACAAAGAACAAGTAGTCCGTTTTAACGTTCAAAGAGAGCCGCCGTTTTGGTGAAAGGCGGAAACAGAAGAACGGATGAACTCACTTTCGAGCAGCCGGAAGAAACCGCAAAGCGGAAGTAAAACCGGACGGCGCCGCCGTTATACGGATTCTGAGCGGACGCAGTTTTTTTCTGCGCCAACGAAAGTGGTACCGCGGGTTAAATTCTTCCCGTCTTTCGAAGAAATTCGAAAGACGGGATTTTTTTATTCCACAAAACCGTAAAAAATTATTTCAGATAAAACTGGAGGAACCTCAGATGAAGGAATATGAAATTATACGAAAAGTTGATACAATAAAAGAATGGGGAAGCACCTCGAAAGAAGTTAATATAGTCAAATGGGGAGATATGGAACCCATGATAGATATCAGAAAGTGGAAAGCCGGAGAACCTGGAAAAGGTATTACGCTGACCAAGGAGGAAGCAAAAAAGCTTATTTATATTCTTATTGACGAACTTATAGAATGATTAAAAATTGCCAATAAAACCCTTCCGTCTTTGCCTCCGGCAAAGCCACCTCCCCTGCCAGGGGAGGCTAAAAATGTCAAAAAATTATTTCAGATAAAACTGGAGGAACCGAAAAATGAAAGGCTATGATTACGCCGCAATTGAAAAGAAGTGGCAGGACATCTGGGACGAAAAGAAACCCTATGCCGCAACCACCGATTACACCAAGCCCAAATTCTACGGACTTGTTGAATTCCCCTATCCTTCCGGACAGGGACTTCATGTAGGACATCCCCGTTCCTACACCGCCCTTGATATTGTTTCAAGAAAAAAGAGAATGCAGGGTTATAACGTTCTTTATCCTATGGGTTGGGACGCTTTCGGTCTTCCTACCGAAAACTTTGCAATCAAAAATCACATCCATCCCGAAATCGTAACCAAAAACAACGTTGATCATTTTAAAGCACAGCTCAAATCCCTTGGACTTTCTTTCGATTGGGACAGAGAGATCAACACCACCGACCCTAATTATTACAAATGGACCCAGTGGATCTTCATCCAGCTTTTCAAACGCGGTCTTGCTTATAAAAAAGAGGCAAACGTAAACTGGTGCACCGGATGCAAAGTTGTTCTTGCAAACGAAGAAGTTGTAAACGGCGTTTGCGAACGCTGCGGAAGCGAAGTTGTCCACAAAGTCAAATCCCAGTGGATGCTCAAAATCACCGAATATGCACAGCGCCTTATTGACGACCTTGACGAAGTTGATTATATCGAAAGAGTAAAGACTTCCCAGAAAAACTGGATCGGCCGTTCCACCGGTGCGGAAGTAAACTTCAACACCACCCTCGGCGATATCCTTACCGTTTATACCACCCGCTGCGATACCCTTTTCGGCGCAACTTATATGGTAATGAGCCCCGAACACGCATATATCGAAAAATGGGCAGACAAACTTGAAAACATCGACGAAGTAAGAGCATACCAGGCAGAAGCGGCAAAAAAATCCGACTTCGAGCGTACCGAACTTGCAAAAGACAAAACCGGCGTAATGCTTAAAGGCGTTAAAGGCATCAACCCCGTTACCGGAAAAGAAATCCCGATTTTCATTTCCGACTATGTTCTCACTTCCTACGGAACCGGCGCAATCATGGCTGTTCCCGCACACGATACCCGCGACTGGGAATTTGCTAAAAAATTCGGTCTTCCGATCATCGAAGTTGTCAAAGACGGCAACGTTGAGGAAGAAGCATATACCGATTGCAACGAAGGAATCATGGTAAACTCCGGCTTTGAAGACGGAATGACCGTTGAGGAAGCAAAAAAAGCAATGATCGAACACCTTGAAAAAGAAGGAATCGGTCACGCAAAAGTTAACTATAAACTCCGTGACTGGGTATTCAGCCGCCAGAGATATTGGGGCGAACCTATCCCGATGATCTACTGCGAAAAATGCGGATGGCAGCCCGTTCCGGAAGATCAGCTTCCTCTTCTCCTTCCGGAAGTTGAATCTTACGAACCCACCGATACCGGCGAAAGCCCCCTTTCCACTATGACCGATTGGGTAGAGACCACCTGCCCCTGCTGCGGAGGACACGCACACCGCGAAACCGACACCATGCCCCAGTGGGCAGGTTCTTCCTGGTATTTCATCCGTTACTGCGATCCGAACTGCGACACCGGAATCGCTTCCAAAGAAGCTCTTGATTACTGGATGCCCGTAGATTGGTACAACGGCGGTATGGAACATACCACCCTCCACCTCCTCTACAGCCGTTTCTGGCATAAATTCCTTTATGATATCGGCGCAGTTTCCACCAAGGAACCCTATTCCAAACGTACCAGCCACGGTATGATCCTCGGCGAAAACAACGAAAAAATGTCCAAATCCCGCGGCAACGTAGTAAACCCCGATGACGTAATCCGTGATTACGGTGCAGACACTCTCCGCCTTTACGAAATGTTCATCGGCGACTTTGAAAAAGCCGCTCCCTGGAACACCAATTCCATCAAAGGCTGCAAACGCTTCCTCGACAGAGTATGGGCACTTCAGGATATCATGTCCGGCGAAGGAATCCGTTCTGAGCTCGAAAGCAACTTCCACAAGACCATTAAAAAGGTCGGCGAGGACGTTGATAACCTTAAAGCAAACACCGCAATTGCTGCAATGATGAGCCTTATCAACGATATCACTGCAACCGGAAGCATCACCAAGGATGAATATGAACTCTTCCTCACTCTTCTCAATCCCTTTGCTCCTCATATCACCGAAGAACTCTGGGAGATCCTCGGCCACGGCGAACTCCTTTGCAAACAGGATTGGCCGATCTTTGACGAAGCAAAATGCGTTGACGCAACCATCGAAATGGTCGTTCAGATCTGCGGAAAAATCAAAGCAAGAATGAACGTCGCAGCAGATGCGGATAAAGACGCCTGCATCGCAGCAGCAAAAGAAGCCGCAGCAGCAGAGCTTGAAGGAAAAACCATCCTTAAAGAAATCTGCGTTCCCGGAAAACTTGTAAACTTTGTTGCAAAATAAAAATGCCTTCCCCTTGAGGGGAAGGTGTCAGCCAAAGGCTGACGAATGAGGTGCAGCTGCGAAGCAGCGTTAACACAAAAAACAAGGCGGGAGCCAGACTCCCGCCGTTTTTTTAAGAAAGGAAATTCAATATGAACCAGAAAATGCTTTGGCAGTACGCAAGACTTATCGTCGGGGTCGGAATAAACCTTCAGAAAGGCCAGACCCTTGTAATAAATTGTCCCGTTGACCGCGCGGACTTCGGACGCCTTCTGACCACCGCGGCCTATGACCTTGGCGCAAAGGACGTAGTAATGCTCTGGCGCGACGATTATTGCACCCGCGAACATTGGCTCAGAGCCGACGACAGCCTTTTTGACGGCGTTTACAGCTGGGACGCAGAAAGACTCAACACCCTTGCAAAAGAGGGAGCAGGCTATATTTCCATCGCCGCGGCAGATCCGGAAAACCTTAAAGGCGTTGACCAGGAGCGCCAGCGCCGTTACAGCATCGGCGCAAACCGCGACCTTAAAGATTTCTATAACCTCGAAATGACAAACGGATTCCCCTGGTGTGTTGCTTCCGTACCGATAACCGCCTGGGCAGAAAAAGTCTTCCCGGAACTTAAAGGCGAAGAAGCAAACGAAAAACTCTGGGAAACCATTTTCAAAATGGTCCGCATAACCGAGGACGGCGACGCAGTTGAAGCATGGAAAGAACATTGCGGAAACCTTGAGCGCCGCGCAAAAATCCTCAACGAAATGGATCTTGAATCCGTACATTATAAAAACTCCCTTGGAACCGACCTTGTTGTCGAACTTCCGGAAAACTGCCGCTGGCTTGCGGGCGGAGATACCAGCAAAGCCGGTTTCAAATTCGTAGCTAACATGCCCACCGAAGAAATTTTCTCCGCACCGAAGCGCGACGGAGTCAACGGTGTTCTTTATTCCGCAAGACCCCTTGTTCTCAACGGAAACATTGTTGACGGAATCCGCTTTGAGTTTGAAAACGGAAAAATCGTGAAAGCAACCGCCGAAAAAGGCGAAGAAGTTCTTAACAAGGCTCTCGATACCGACGAAAACAGCCGTTACCTCGGCGAAATCGCCCTTGTTCCTTACGATTCACCCATTTCCAACAGCAAGATCACTTTCTTCAACACCCTTTTTGATGAAAACGCTTCCTGCCATTTCGCTTTCGGCGAAGCATATCCTTCAAGCATTGAAGGCGGCGACGATATGAGCGAAGAGGAACTTTTCGAACACGGAATCAACGCAAACGCAGGGGTTCACGTTGACTTCATGGTCGGAACCGAAGACATTTCCATCACCGGCAAAACCCGCGACGGAAAAGAAGTCGTTATCTTCGAAAACGGAAACTTCGTATTCTGATATACGGTGCTCAAAAAAACAAATCTCCCGTGCTCAATGAGCACGGGAGCTTTTTAATTGAAATTCATTTCGGAAAGCGCCCAGCTTTTTTCACATTTATACCAACCTTTTCCGTTTATGTTTTCAAGCAAAAGATTTCCGTCAACAAAAGCATATCTTGCACCGAAAAACCAGGAATCGCTTGTTTGGTCATTCTTCCGCGGGCAGGTGGAAGGGTAATCCCAAAGGGAATTTATCTTTCCGGAAATCTGTCTTTCAGTGGGAACAACACCGCTTCCTTCAAAAAAACAGTAATAAAGATATCCGTCAACGGCAACGGTGGAAGGTCCCATATCCGCTGCGTCAGCCAATTCAAGAGGTTCTTCGCCGCGCTTTATGGAAACAGAAAGATATTCTTCGCCGAAAATTCCTTCCGGATTTTTGAAAACGGCGATGCTTTCGTCTGCATAAACAAATTCAAGACCGGAATAGCTGTAACAGCCTTCACGGTTTTTGTCAAGGCGATACAAAGCAAGTTTTTCTCCGGTGCTGTAAACAACAAAGTTCCTTCCGAGCAAGGCAAAATTTTCTTCCTGTTCGCTTATCTGAACGGTTTTTCCAAAACTGGGTCTGTAAAAAATTCCGCTTTCCGTGCTCCAGACAAAATTAGTTCCGTCAAAGGTCGAACAAATAACTTTTTCCGTAAGAACCGGACCGCGGAAAGGTTTTTTGTCTTTTTCCGGTTCAAAAGCAAAAAGGGTAAAAAGACCGTTGTTTTCTTCGGCATAAGTTACATATCCGTTTGCGGGAATCGTTTTGTGACCGGAAAGGGCAAGATTTTTATGGTGCTCAATAATTTCTCTGGTTTCAAAATCATAGCAATAGGTATTTATTCCGCCGTCTTCATAACATTTTATAAGTATTATTTTTTCTCCGCTTCTGAAAAAATCAAAATCAACTTCAGGAAGAACATAATTTTCTCCGTATTCCGCTTCTTCTGTTCTTGTGCGGATTTTTTCTGTCATTTCTCCTTCGGAATTTCTGAGAACAAGATAATATTCATATCCGTCATCTTCAATGCTGCAAAAATTCTTTCCGTCGAAAAAAACATGTTCCGAATGAAAACCGAGTTTATCGGTAAGGTTTTCCGTTTTGCCATCAAATAAATCATAGGAAAGAAGAAAAGCCTTGTCCGTGCCGGAATCCATAATGAATTTTGTTCCGTCAAAATCCAGGAAGGAAATTTCTCCTTCGGTTTTTGGGGTGAAAACGTCAATTACCGGGGTATAGATATAATAATTTCCGGCGGAAGGCTTTTTGCTCTCCGTATCTCCGAGCATATCATAATTTGAGGTTTCTTCCGGTTTTTCTGTTTCCTTCGGAATTTCTTTTTCCGCGCAGGAAGAAAGAACAAAAACAAGCGCAAAAAGAACCAAAAGAATCCTTCTCATAAAAACACTTCCTTTTATATTTTGTTCTTACATTATAATAGTAACATATTTTTCTGTTTTTGTTGCAAAGGGGAGGAAATTTCGGCCTTTTATATAAACTCTTTCGGCTTTTGATGTTGAATTTAACAATGCTGTGTGCTATAATCGTTTTAACGAATTAAAGTATTAAAGAAAAGAGGATTTGCTATGCAGACTGACAGCAAATATATCGAAACCCCGAAAGTCGGTTTCGCGGAAAAGCTGGGTTTCGGCACCTTCTCCACCGCCAGCAACGTTGTTTTCAACTTCAAGGACCTTTTCTATCTCTTCTTCCTTACAAACGTAATGGGAATAAGGATCGAACACGCGGGTATGATAACCGCCCTCGGAATAGTCTGGGACGCGGTAAACGACCCGCTCGTAGGTTACTGGGCGGTCAACCATACATTTAAAAACGGCGAAAAATGCCCTCCCTTTGCGCTTTGGTGCGCTGTTCCCTGGGCGGTGACGGTTGTTCTTATGTTCACCTGTTTCGACGTTGCCTACGGAATGAAACTTGCGATAGCGATCGCCATCTATTTCCTTTTCGAACTTTTCAACACCTTTGCGGCAATTCCCTATAACAGCATGGGCGGTCTTGCAACGAACCGCGACTCTGACCGCAGAGCCATCAACGTGGCAAGAAACCTTGGCGGCTGTGTCGGTTCCGGAATCGGCGGCGTTGCGCTTTATCCTCTTCTCGACCTTTTCGGAGGACTTGACGGAAACGGAAACGTAATGGCAAACGAAGCGGGACAGACAGCGTTCGTTTATGCCGCTGCGGTTATGGGCGCTATCTGCGTAATCGGAAGCTTTGCGCATTATTTCACCACAAAAGAGCGCGTTCAGCAGGAAACCGACGACGATTCAAAAATCGGAATCATTGAGGTTTTTAAAATGCTCCTTTCCTGCAAAAGCTGGGTAATGAACGCCCTTTATATTATCGTTTACGGAATCCTTAACCTTCTTATCATGAGCAACGTAAACTATTACGCAACCTACGTTCTCGGTTCGGCTTCCGCCGCAACTCCGATAATGGCGGTTTTCCTTGCAACCTCCGTAATCGGAACGGTTCTTTGCATCCCCGTTGATAAAAAAATCGGAAGAAGAAACACAATGATCATCGGCGCGGCAATTTATCTTGTGGGTAAAATTCCGTTCCTCATCAACCCCTATTCCATAGTAACCATTTATATCAACGGAATCACCGTTGCGGTTGCAATGGCTTTTGCCTTTGTTCTTTTCAACACAAACAGAAACAACCTTTCGGACCTTATCGAATTCAGAAACGGAAGAAGAATCGACAGCCTTGTTTCAACCTGTGATAACCTTGCGGCAAAACTTTCCAAAGCCGGGGTAAACCTTGGAATGACCGCCGCTCTCGGCGCAGCGGGATTCAACGCTGAACTTGCGCAGCAGCCCCAGAGCGCAATAGATACCATCTGCGCGCTTCTCGGTTGGGTACCGATGGTTTTTGCGGGAATAATGCTTGTGATCGCCGTTTTCCATCCCATTGAAAAAGAAATGGCGGAAATGAGAGATATCCAGAAATCCAACAGTTAAAGGAGGATAAAAATGCTTTACGTAATTCTCGGAATCCTTGCGGTAATTGCGGTTCTTTTGATAATTGCGGTTATCCGCACCCTTATGATAAAAGCGCCGGAAATCGGTGAATGCAAAACCGAAATAACCCAGGAAGAAATTGATATTGCAGCAAAAAAACTCGGCGATATGGTAAGGGTCCCGACCGTTTCGAAAAACGAGGACGAGGATCTTTCGGAATTTTATAAATACCACGAAGTTCTTGAGGAACTTTTTCCGAACGTACATAAAACTTTTGAAAAAACCGTTCTTAACGGAACCCTTCTTTACAAATGGCAGGGAACGGACCCTTCCAGAAAGCCGATCCTTTTCATGGGTCACCAGGACGTTGTTCCCGCGAATGACCACGGCTGGAAATGCCCTGCATACAGCGGAACGGTAATCGATGGGGATATCTACGGACGCGGCGCAATGGATTGCAAAAGCACCATGTACGTTGAGCTCCAGGCAATTGAGGAACTTATTGCGGAAGGATTTGTTCCACCCTGCGATATTTATCTTGAATACGCCATAAACGAGGAAACCGGCGGCGACGGCGCGGCTTCCGCTGTTCGTTACCTCAAAGAAAAAGGAATCGAACTTGCAATCGTAATCGACGAAGGCGGCGCGGTCGTTGACAGACCCATTGCCGGAATGGACAGGGAATATGCGGTGATCGGCGTTACCGAAAAAGGATATATGGATCTTAAAATTTCCGCAAAAGGAAAAGGCGGCCACAGCAGTACCCCGCCGAGAAACACCCCTGCCGCAAGACTTTTTGCCTTTGCGAATGAAATTGAGAAAAAGCGCCCCTTTAAAAAATATCTTATTCCGGAAGTTTATGAAATGTTCAATTCCATGGCGCCTTCTTTCAGCTTCGGAATGAGAATGCTTCTTGGCAACATCTGGCTTTTCAAGCCGCTTCTTATAGCGCTTATGCCGGTGGTTTCGCCCTTCGGCGAAGCGATTCTTTCCACAACCTGCTGCTTCACGATGATGAAAGGTTCCGATGCCTGCAACGTGATTCCGAAAGAGCCCTATCTTGTTGCAAACCTTCGCACAAGCGTACACCAGAACTGTGAGGAAAGCCTTGCGGTGCTTAAAAAATACGCGGATAAATATGACCTTGAAATCGAGATAATCCAGGCAAGGGACGCTTCTCCCGTTTCCAACATCCGTTCGAAAGAGTATGCATATCTTACGGATTGCATCAGAAAACAGTTCCCGGACGTCGGAATCGCTCCTTATGTAATAATGGGCGGAACGGATTGCCGCCACTTCCATGCTCTTACCGAAAACGCCCTTCGTTTCTGCCCGGTAAGAATGAGCAACGAACAGAACGCCGCCTGCCATGCGGTAAACGAAAACGTGACCCTTTCCGCTCTTGCGGAAGGCGTCCGCTTCTTTAAAATGTTCATTAAAGGATACGATTTATAAAGCAAAAAAGTGCTTCCTTCCGGAAGCACTTTTTATATGTTGAAAAAATTGACTTTCATTGACTTAAAGCGTGAAAGTTGTTATTATAACCTTGTAAAATTTTTTGCATCTGAAAGGAACGGTTTTTATGGAAAACTTCTCTTTTGACAAAATTGAATATGTCCGCCCCGACATTGACAAAGCCGAAGAACTCAGCAGAGAATTCACTGCAAGACTTCGCGCAGCGAAAAGTTATGATGAGGTAAAACAGGTTATTCTTGAATCCGACAAATCCGGCGAAGAAATGGCAACCATGATCAACGTTGCACATATCCGCAACACCCTTAACACCACCGATAAATTCTATGAAGAAGAGATGGCTTTCCTTCATCAGCGCCTTCCTGTTGCAGAAGCAACTTTTATGGAATTTTCCAAAGCACTTCTTGAAAGCCCCTTTGCAAAAGATATCGATGATGACCTTGGTCCCGAATTCCTTGAAAAGACCCGCCGCGAAGTAAACGCATTCAAACCGGAGCTTATCCCTTATCTTCAGGAACAGTCCATGCTCACCACCGAATATCAGAAGCTTATGGCAACCGCAAACATCGAGTTTGACGGAAAGGTTCTTAACCTTTACGGAATCCAGAGCTATTTCGGCAACCCCGACCGCGAAATCAGAAAAGCCGCTTTCGCAAAATATTCCGAATTCTATGCTTCCAACGAAGAAAAAATGGAAGAAATTTTCGATAAACTTGTAAAATGCCGCACCGCAATGGGCAAGGCACTTGGCTATGAAACTTTCACTCCTCTCGGTTACATCAACCAGGGCAGAAGCGATTACGGCCAGAAAGAAGTTGCCGCTTTCCGTGAACAGGTTAAAAACGACCTTGTTCCCCTTTGCGAAGAACTTTATAAAGCCCAGGCAAAACGTATCGGCGTTGATAAAATCATGGCTTATGATGAAAAATTCATCTTCCCGGACGGCAACGCAGAACCTATCGGCGACGCAAAATTCCTTGTTGAACAGGCAAGAAAAATGTACCATGAATTAAGCCCCGAAACCGGCGAATTCATCGATTTCATGATCGACCATAACCTTATGGACCTTGAAAACAAACCCGGAAAAGCTTCCACCGGCTATATGACAAGCCTCAGAAAATACAGAGCGCCTTTTGTTTTCAGCTGCTTCAACCACACCATTTTTGATATGCAGGTTGTTTCCCACGAACTCGGACACGCATTCGCAGGTTACTGCGCAATGCGCCACCAGCCCGTTGCCGATTATTTCCACGAAAGCACCGATATTGCGGAAATCCATTCCATGTCCATGGAACAGTTCTGCTATCCTTATGCTGAATACATGTTCGGCGACATGGCGGACAAATACCGCTTTGCACATCTTCAGGAAGCACTCACCTTCGTTCCTTTCGGCGTTGCGGTTGATGAATTCCAGCACATCATCTATGAAAACCCCGACCTTACCCCGAAGGAAAGAACTTACGAATGGCATAAACTCGAGGAAAAATATATGCCCTGGAGAACCTATTCCGACGACGAATTCATGGACCGCGGCGGTTATTGGTACCACAAGCTCCATATCTTCCTCTATCCTTTCTATTACATCAACTACACCCTTACCACCATGGGCGCAATGGAATTCAAAAAACGCTATGCGGAAGACAAAGAACAGGCATGGAAAGATTATCTTAACCTTTGCAACGCCGGCGGAAGCAAGAGCTATCTCGGACTTCTCAAAGTTGCAAATCTCCGCGTTCCTTTCGAAGAAGGCAGCGTAAAGGAATCCATCTCCTATGCAAAAGATATCCTTCTTAAAGCAATTGAGGAAGAACAGAAATAATTAAAAGCAACAAAAAACAGCCTGCGAAAGCAGGCTGGTTTTTTATTTGTTTTAAAATTTATTCCGCAACAAGCGGGGAATAATATTCGTTTTTGTAATCGATATAATGTTCCATGAAATGTTCGGTATCGCCGCGGTGTATTCTTCTTGCGAATTCCTGTTCGGAAAGGGAATTGTTCTTGAACTGAAGAGCAAGGGAAACGCCGATTATGGAGCAATGTTTTGCGATACGTTCAACGTCATGAAGGGTTCCCATAAAGAGGGAGCCTGCCTCATAGGAACATTCTCCGTTTTTAAGGCGATCCATATGACGGCTTCTGATAAGCTCGGTCATTTCGGTTACAACGAAATAAAGGGGTTCGGTTTTCGCGTCGGTGCGTTTGTTCTTTTCGTTGGAACCTTCGACCGCGGTGTTCATAAGGGTAAGCAAAGCCTTGCTGAGAACTTCGAATTCGCGTTTTCCGGCAAGAGTAAGACCTTTTCCTTTGGCGGACATGTCTTCGGCGGTGTCGCGGATTTTAAGGCAGTGTTCGGCGATGTGAACACAGTCGTCCGCTCTTCCAAGCATTTCGGTAACGGCTTTTTCCTGCTCGGGGGAAAGGTTTCCTTCGGCGATTTTAAGAAGATAGACGCGGAGGTTATCTTCGATTTTAATAATTGCGGTGTTCTGTTCGCTGATTCTTTCGCCGAGTTTCGGGTCGCCGCCGTTGAGTCTTTCAAGAGAGCATTTAACACAGTCCGCGGTAACGCTCATAAGTTTTTTAAGAATAAGTTCGGAAGCGGAAATTGCCGCGATGGGGTTGGAAATAAGTCCCGGTGCAAGTTCGGAAGTATCGGAGTCGATTTCGGTTCCGTCCGCGGGAATGGTCTTCATACAAAGCTTTTCCAGAAGGCGAGTGAAAGGAAGGAAAAGAACAGTCATGGTGACGTTGAAAATTGTATGGAAGTTTGCAATGCCGGATTTGTTGATGGCGGTATCCCAGAAATCGCCGATTCCCATTCCCTGGATTACAAAAACGGCAACGGTAAAGATTATGGTACCGATAACGTTAAAGTAAAGATGGGCAAGAGCGGTTCTCTTTGCGTTTTTGGAAGCACCGATTACGGAAAGAATAGCGGTGATGGTGGTACCGATGTTCTGACCGAGGATGATCGGAATTGCGGAAGACCAGGTTATCGCACCGGTTACGGAAAGAGCCTGGAGAATACCGACAGATGCGGAAGAGCTCTGGATAATCGCGGTTACAGCCGCGCCGACAATGATTCCGAGCACGGGGTTGCTGCCGAATTTAACAAAAAGTTCGCCCATAAGCGGGGATTCGCGAAGAGGAGAAAGAGCGCCTTCCATAAGATCCATACCGATAAAAAGCATACCGAAACCGGTAAGAATCTCACCGACGGTGATGGTTCTGGTCTTTTTGGTAAACATTGCCAGAGCGGCACCCACGATTGCGCAGACCGGAGCAAAGAAATCCGGTTTAAGGAACTGCATGATTCCGCTTGTTCCGGAAATTTCGGTAAGGCGGAGAAGGTGGGAAGTTACGGTCGTACCGATGTTGGAACCCATGATGATTCCGATTGCCTGGCCGAGTTTGAGGATTCCGGAGTTTACAAGACCAACGGTGATTACGGTTGTTGCGGAAGAGCGTTGTACAAGGGCGGTTATTCCAACGCCGAGTGCAACGCTTTTCCAGACGCTTCCGGTGAGCTTTTCAAGAATTTTTGCAAGCTTTCCGCCGGACATTTTTTCAAGGCTTGCGCTGAGCATGTGCATTCCGTAAAGGAAAAGAGCAAGACCGCCCAGCATTGCTACAATGTCAAAAATAGTTATCAAGAATAATTCCTCCTGATATTAACAAAATATCTATATCATCGCAGATTAAGCGTGGTTGTAAAAAAATACGATTATAACGATTATAACCGATTATTATAAAAAATAAAAGAGAAAAGCATAAAATTTTTAATAAAAAAGAGTTTATATCGCAAAAAATGTGGTACAATGCTGTTGTGGAATAAATTGTTGTTAAGAAGGAGGTTTTGATTTTTGATGGTTTATAAAATGACTGCTCTTGTTCTTGCGCTTTGTCTTTGCTTTTCCGGGTGTTTTTCCAACGGAAGATATTCCGAAGAAGACGAAAGCATAATTGAAAGGGAAGAGGAGCTTACCACGGATATCCAGATAACCCCGGAAGTTCCGGAAAGTTCCGAAAGCAGCTCTTCCGAAGAATCTTCCGAACCCGAAGAGGAAAGTTCGGAAGTTGAAAACGCAATAAGTTCCTATGAACAGCTTTCGCCCTATTTCGTCGAATTTGCGGACCTTGGAACGGAACAGATCCCATGGGGACCGGGAACGAATTTTGACGAAAGCGGAAAACCCGTCGCCTGCGTCCTTCTTCAGGATCAGTACGGAAAATGGGACGCAGATTTTTACCGCGAAGGCGATGCGCATAAGGGAAAAGTATATCTTACTTTTGACGAAGGTTATGAAAACGGATACACCCCGAAAATCCTTGACGTCCTTAAAGAGAAAAACGTTTCCGCGGTTTTCTTCGTGACTCTTTCCTATGCAAAATCCGAACCGGAACTTATCCGGAGGATGATAGACGAAGGCCACGTTGTGGGAAATCACAGCGCCCGCCATCCGAATATGACCCAGATAGGCATGGATGCCGCATACAACGAAGTTGCGGATCTTCATAATTATATTTCCGAAAACTTCGGTTACGATATGTATCTTTTCCGTCCGCCGGAAGGCGCTTTTTCCGAAAGGACCCTTGCGCTTCTTCAGAAAATGGGTTACAGGACCGTTTGCTGGAGCTTTGCCTATGCGGATTGGGACCCGGCAAACCAGATGGAGCACCAGAAGGCTTTCGAGCGGGTCACAAGAAGCATCCATGACGGAGAAGTTTTTCTTCTTCATGCGGTTTCCGAAACAAACACAGCCATTCTCGGCGACGTTATCGACCACGTCCGGGAACAGGGATTCACTTTTGAAAAATATCTTCCGTAAGGCTGAATAAAAGATGAGCACGGCTTTGCCGTGCTCATCTTTTATGTATATATCCAATCTTTGTTTTCAAAAGCTTTTGAAAAAGTTTCGGTCTTTGTGTCAAAGGTGAAGTTGATACCATATGAACCTTTGCTGCCAAGGGTGGTTACGGTATAAATTCCGTTTTCATAATAGAAAACTGCGTCCTGTGGCCAGCAGTGCATCCCGAGAGCGACGGGGATATCACTTTCAAAACTTTTAATAAGTTTTCCTTCGGAATCAAGATAACCGATTTTATAATGAGGAATCGTTTCGGCTTTTTTCTCGTCATAA
This sequence comes from Oscillospiraceae bacterium, assembly GCA_045636625.1. Classification (GTDB taxonomy): domain Bacteria; phylum Bacillota; class Clostridia; order Oscillospirales; family Ruminococcaceae; genus UMGS1668. The sequence goes on along the minus strand of JAZTXW010000026.1, from coordinate 9,223 downwards.
AAACCTTCGGTGCTGCCTTCCCAATAAAGGATGACGAACGAAAAATCCTCAGGATTTCTGCGGAAAGTCAGAAGTTCAATTTCTTCCTTTGCAAAAAGTTCTGTTTCAAGGCTGAAGTTTTCTTCAATATCGAAAATAATTTCTCCGGTTTTCGGAGAATAGATTTTAAGGGACTGCCGATCCTGACAATAGATTTCTCCGTTGTTGAAAAATCCGCAGTTCACTCCCATTCCGCCGGCGCAAAGATATGAAAGGGTTTTGTTTTCAATATCTTTAAGTACGACATCAAACATATAACCGTCGCCGCCGGCACTGAAAGCGGCTTCATGAAGGGAATATTTTTTATTCGGAGAAACCGCAAAAGCAGATGAGATATCGTTTTCCGAATAGCTGTAAGATATTTCATATTCGGATTTTTCAAAATCAAGAACTATATCTCTGTAATAAAACGAATCCTTGATAACCGCTTTCTTGTCATTTTCCGAAAAAGAAAATTCCGCAAGTGGCATTCCGTTTTCGCCGTATCCGAAATATATTTTTTCATCAATGGGAATGGTTTTTATTATGTCACTGCCTTTTCGAAGAAAGGCATATTCGTTTTCTTTTGCAAAAAATTCCTCGGTCGGTTCGCTGTAAACGGTAAGAAAGGAAACTTCATATCCGCCTGCGGGAAAACGGTTGTTGCGGCTGAATCCAAAAACCTTTCCGTCGGAAAGGCGATACAGATTTGTGTTCCAAAGATATGTTTCGCCTTTATAAAAATATATGGAAGAGTTTTGTGAAATATATGGAATATTTATTCCATGCCAGTTCATGGTTTCAATTTTTTCGGCAGGAAACTCGCATGAAAATTCAAGATTTTTATCAAAAGAAACAATTCTTCCGGGAGATTTTGCTTTGGAACCGTCATCAGGCATTTCGCAAAGGGGAACAAGATATCCGGTTTTTTCTGAAAAAGCAATTCCGACTGGCCAAACATTTGCGTTTTCGCTTTCCGGGAGGACGATGGTTCCTTCGGCCGCAAGGGTTTCGGTGTTCATAAGAAAAATCTTTCCGAGAGTAAGGAAAGCCGCAGTATCTTCGTCAACAAAAGCAAAATTGCCCCAAAAGGCTTTTATTCTTGAATCAGCATCAAGAGAAAAGGCATATTCGTCATCGTTATAATAAAGCATACCTTTTGCCGGAACGGAAAAAGTTTTCTCTCCTTTTTCCGCAACAAGAACGTATGAAAATATATTGTTTTCCAAAAGTTCTATTCCTTCCGGTCGAAGGATTATTTTGCTTTCGCTATTGAGGTTTTCGGCTTCGAACATCTTTAAAATCTGTTTGACAGATTCGTTTTCTGGTTCATCGGAAACAAAAACATTTTCCTCGGTTTTTATTTTTTTGATTTCCGGAATTTCGGAAGGATATTTCGGTAGATCCTCCGCTTTTCCACAGGAACACAGGACAAAAATCATTATAAATATTGCAATCAGCCTTTTCAAAAGAGAACACCTCCGTTTCCATCTGTTATATAAGTGTCAAAAAAACGTTTTTTTGTTGCAAGAAATTAAAAAAATTGCAATAAAAGATGAGCACGGCTTTGCCGTGCTCATCTTTTTTATTCGGTGCTCAAAAAAACGGCGGGTTTTTAATACCCGCCGTAATTTTTATTAAATATTTTCCTCTTTGTCAAAATCCTTTTCGCTGAGTTCGTTAATGATGGGAAGAATCATCGGGGAACGCTGGGTTGCGGTATAAAGATAGCCGCTTGCAGCGTCACGGATCTTTGTTTTAAGGTTCTGCCAATCGCGTTTGTTTTCGGCAATTCCGGAAAGGACGGCCTTTTCAACAACCGCTTTGGTGTTTTCGATAAGTTCCTCGGAATCCTTCACATAGACAAATCCTCTTGAAAGGATATCCGGACCCGCAAGGATTTTTCCTTTGTTGCTGAGGGTTACGGAAACCACCATGAGTCCGTCCTCGCCAAGATGTTTTCTGTCGCGGAGAACAACGTTTCCTACGTCGCCGACGCCAAGACCGTCAACAAGGACCGCTCCGGCGGAAACGGTGGATTCGGCGGAAATTCCGTGAACGGAAAGTTCGATAACTCTTCCGAGTTCCGGAATAACAACGTTTTCCTCATGCATTCCCATCTGGAGAGCAAGGTCGCTGTGTTTTTTAAGGTGTTTGTATTCTCCGTGAACGGGGATAAAATACTGCGGCTTTGTAAGGGCAAGCATAAGTTTCTGCTCGTCCTGACAGGCGTGACCGGAAACGTGGATCTGGCTGTATTTTTCATAGACGACTTCCGCGCCGAGTTTCATAAGTTCGTTAACAACTTTGCCGACGTATTTTTCGTTGCCCGGAATGGGGTATGCGGAAATTATAACAAGGTCGCGGCAGGTGATGTTTACTTTTCTGTGGTCACCGGTGGACATTCTTGTAAGGGCGGACATGGGTTCGCCCTGGCTTCCGGTGGTGACGATACATACTTCGTTTTCCGGAAGTTTATTTACGGCGTCGAGGGAAACGACGGTTCCTGCCGGTGCCTCAAGATAGCCGAGTTCGATGGCTTTTGCGACGACCTGTTCCATGCTTCTTCCGGAAACGGCGACTTTTCTTCCGAATTTAACTGCGGATTCGATAACCATCTGAACGCGGTGAACGTTGGAGGAGAAGGTTGCCACGATGATTCGTTTGTCCGCGCCGTTTTTGAAAAGCATATCAAAGCTTTCGCCGACGATTCTTTCGCTGGGGGTGCTTCCGGGTCTTTCTGCGTTTGTGGAATCGGAAAGAAGCGCAAGAACGCCTTTGTTTCCAAGTTCGCCGAATCTTGCAAGGTCGATGATTCCGCCTCTTGTGGGGGTGTAATCAACCTTATAGTCGCCGGTCTGGATAACAACACCGGCGGGTGTATGGATCGCAAGGGCGCAGGAATCCGGAATCGAATGGTTTACATAGATAAATTCAACACTCATAATTCCGGCGGCGACGATATCGCCGGGTTTTACCACGTTAAGCTTTGCGGAAGCAAGAAGATTTTTTTCAGCAAGCTTGTTTTCGATAAGCGCCATGGAAAAACGTGTTGCGAAAACGGGTATATTGAGTTTCTGGAGAAGATAGGGAACGGCGCCGATATGGTCTTCGTGTCCATGGGTGATGAAAAGGCCTTTGATTTTATCCTTGTTTTCCTCAAGATAGGAAAAATCCGGGATTACAAGGTCGATACCAAGCATTTCTTCATCGGGGAAGGCCATTCCGCAATCGACGATGATGATTTCGTTTTCGTATTCATAAACGGTGAGGTTTTTTCCGATTTCGCCAAGACCGCCGAGGGGGATGATTTTAAGCGGCGGGTTTTTGGAAGCGGAAGTGGGTCTTCCGCGTTTCTTTTTATTCCAGCTCCAACCGGTTTTTTCTTCGGAAGAAACTTTTTTCTTTTCTTCTTTTTTAACGGTTTCTTTTTTTGCGGAAGCTTTTTTCTTCGCCGGTTGTTTTTTCACCGGATCGGAAGATTTTTTGCTTTTGGATTTTTTTGCGGAAGTTTCCTCTTCGCTGTGGTCATACTGAGCTTCGGGAAGATTTGCAAGAATTTTATCGAGTTTATCAAGATTTGCTTTTTGCTGTTTTGCTCTTAAGGTATGGTTCAAAATTTGTCCTCCTTTTTAAAAATGTGGGTTTATGTAATTTCCGATTTAAATTTACAAAAATAAATAATTCTTTCGCAAAAATTCCGTTTTTTTGCGTTTTTTGCAATAAATTGCAAACAGAAAAACTCCAAACCGAATTTTCAGCTTGGAAAAATAAAAAATATAAAATTATTCCGGACACATACGTTATAATTATAATAATATATTTTTAAGCTTTTTGTCAATAAAAATTCAATTTGTTAAAAATATTTTCAAAAAACTTGCTTTTTTCTTAATATGCCGTTATGATATTTTTCAGAACAAAAAAGAGGAGGCGACCGGGCTTTTGAAAGAGATCACGATTTTTACGGACGGCGCTTGTTCCGGAAACCCGGGACCCGGCGGCTGGGGAACGATTCTTCGGTACGGCGAACACGAAAAGGAACTTTCCGGCGGCGAAGCCGAAACCACCAACAACAGAATGGAACTTACGGCGGTAATAAAAGGGCTTGAAGCGCTTAAAGAACCCTGTAAGGTAACGGTTGTGACCGATTCAAAATACGTTTCGGATGCTGTCACAAAAGGCTGGGCCGTTGGCTGGCGCAAAAAAGGCTGGAAGCGAAGCGGCGGCGAACCCGCTCTTAATCCGGATCTTTGGGAAAAACTTCTCTGCCTTATTGAAAAGCACGAAGTCAGCTTTAAATGGATAAAAGGACACGCGGGTCACCCGGAAAACGAACGCTGCGACGCGATGGCGGTTTCCGAATGGCAGAAATTCAGATAACAAAAAAGGCACCCTTGAAGGGTGCCTTTTATTATTTATTCCATTCGTTTACGTTTCTGATTATCCAATCCGCAAGAGCGGGAATTCCTTCGCCGGTTTTTGCGGAAATATAAAGGATCTCAATTTCGGGGTTGCGCATTTTTGCGTTTTTTTCAACCTTTTCCTTATCAAAATCAAAATAATCCATAACGTCGGTTTTGTTGATGACAAGAAGGTTGCAGGTTTCGTACATAAGGGGATATTTAAGGGGTTTGTCGTCGCCTTCCGGAACGGAAAGAATGGTCATGTTCATGGAAGCGCCGGTATCAAATTCCGCAGGGCAGACAAGATTTCCGACGTTTTCAAGAACGATAAGATCAAATTCTTCGGTGTTGAGCTGAGAAAGTCCCTGGCGGGTCATATCCGCGTCAAGGTGGCACATTCCGCCGGTGTGGATCTGGATGGAAGGAACGCCCGCTTTCTGCATGGCTTCCGCGTCAACCGCGGAATCTATATCCGCTTCCATTACCGCCCAGCGGAGTTTTCCGGAAAGTTCCTTTGCAAGCGCTTTAAGGGTTGTGGTTTTTCCGGAACCGGGGGAGGACATAAGATTGAGCAGGAAAGTTTTTTCCGCTCTGAGGGTTTTGCGGAGTTCTTCGGCGTCTTTGTTATTGTCTTCAAAAACGCTTTGTTTTACCTCGATAATGCGGATTTCGTCCATTATTTTTCATCCTCCCAGATTTTGAGATCAAGGTTATAGTCTTTCATGAAATATTCGTGAAGGTCGCTGCGCACAGGCATTGTTTGTTTTATTTTGATCGCGTCAAAGTTGCAGCGGCTTTTGCAGATTCCGCATCCGACGCAGATTTCCTGATTTATAACAACTTTTCCGTCTTCGCCGAAGGAGATCGCCTCAACCGGGCATCCGTTTTTTTCGTTGAGGCATTTTTTGCATCCGACGCATTTTGTTCTGTCCGGAACGGCGGTCCAGCCTGCGGGATGGAAGCGGTGACGTTCTTTTTCGGTGGCGTTTCTTGCAAGGCGCATCGCAATGCAGCAGCAGGGACAGCAGAAGCAGATTTCAAGGAATTTATCCATCTGGTCGTTGCGGATTCCCCAGAGAAGCTGTTCGACCTCGACCCAGACCGCCTGGCCCATAAGACCGTATTCCGCGGCTTTGTCAACTCTTGCGCAGGCTTCTTCGTATGTAAGCTGTCTTCCAAGACCGTGCTTTTCGATTATTTTTCCGGCTTCGCCAAGGAAAAGACATCCGACGTCATGGGGGAAATCCTTGCAGTCGTTTGATTCGCGGCAAAGGCAGGAATCCATTCCACCGATGAAAGTTACGTTTTTAAGGGACTTTTTGATAAGTTCCATCGGAACAACAACTTTCTGGCTTTCTTCGGTTATGTCAACGTTAAGGGGCATAACAACTGTGGAAGTATGGGTTTCCATATCCGGATAAAGCATGATTCCCTTTTTATAAAATTTTCCTTTTTTTCCGCCTTCCTTCATCCAGACGGAATATTTGACGAACATTTTATAAAGCTTGTGGGCAAGGGGCCAGCGTTTATCGCTCATATAAATAACGTGCTCTTTAAGCCAGTTATAAATTCCAAGACCGTTAGGTTTGTTTTCATAGGGAGGGAAGGGAACTTCCTTGCGGGAAAGGCGTTCTTCGTCAAGATAAAGAACGTTTCCTTCTTCGTCGATATTGCTTGCCTGTTTTCTGATTTCTTCCATAATTACCTCTTTTATCAGTAGCCGATTTCTTTTATAACAAGATTTCTTCCGGGAACAAGGGAAAGTTTAAGCTCCGAATTTTTGAAAAGCGAAAGATTATCCGTTGCAACGGGAAAAAGTTTTTCAAGAAAAACCGGAACAAAAGTGGATTCCGTTCCGACTTCAAGGGTTATGTGCTTTATTGCGGAAATTCCGTTTTCTTCGGCAATTCCGGAAACTTTTTTCACAATCTGGCAAAGAACCCCAAGTTCGTGCATAAATCCACCTTCTTTTTTATACGCATAAAAAAATTTATATCACGCGACTGTGTAACTTTTGTGATAGAACTTGCAAACAATCGGATATATTGCGGAAAACCGGTTATATTTTTAAATAATTTGGAAATATTATCAAATATATATTGCAATTCCTACAAAAAAGGTATAATATAAAATCCGGCAGACCGCAAGGTCAATATTTTAAAGGAGGAAACTAATTTTGGAAAAACGTTTTGTCTATGTGGATAACGCCGCAACGACTCCCATCTCCAAAGAAGTTCTCGATACCATGATGCCCTGGCTTACCGAAGGCTATGGCAACGCTTCAAGCATATATTCAAAAGGACGCGAGGCAGGTTGGGCTCTTAAAAAAGCCCACGAAGATGTGGCTGCCGTAATCGGCGCCGAACCGAGCGAAGTTTATTTCACTTCCTGCGGTTCCGAATCCGACAACTGGGCGCTTAAAGGCGCAATGCAGACCCTTTCCAAAAGGGGCAAAAAACATATAATCACCTCCGTTTTCGAGCACCATGCAATCCTTCATACCTGCAAGGCTCTTGAAAAACAGGGATTTGAAGTAACCTATCTTCCTGTTTATGAAAACGGAATTGTAAAACCCGAGGACGTCGAAGCGGCAATAAGACCCGACACCGGTCTTGTTTCCATAATGTTCGCAAACAACGAAATCGGAACGATCCAGCCCATCGCTGAAATCGGAAAAATCTGCCGCGAACACAAAATCTGGTTCCATACCGATGCTGTTCAGGCAATGGGACATGTTAAAATCGACGTAAACGAACTTAACGTCGATATGCTTTCCCTTTCCGGACACAAGATCCACGCTCAGAAAGGTGTCGGAATGCTTTACGTAAGAAAAGGCGTTCTTCTTCCGAACCTTATTGACGGCGGCGGTCAGGAACGCGGAAAACGCGCAGGCACCGAAAACGTTGCCGCAATTATGGGTTTTGCAAAAGCAATGCAGATCGCAAACGAAAATATTGAAGAACGCGGCGAAAAAACCAAAGTTCTCCGCGATAAACTTATCGACAATATTCTTAAAATCGACCACACCCGTCTTAACGGCGACAGAGAAAAACGCCTTCCGGGCAACGTAAACATCTCCATCGAGGGAATCGAGGGCGAAAGCCTTCTTCTCAGCCTTGATATGATGGGAATCTGCGCAAGTTCCGGTTCCGCATGCACTTCCGGTTCTCTTGACCCGAGCCATGTTCTTCTTGCTCTCGGTCTTGTTCACGAAACCGCGCACGGTTCTCTCCGAATCAGCCTTTCGGACGAGACCACCGAGGAGGACGTGGATTATATCCTTGAAGTTCTTCCCGGAATTGTTGAAAGACTCCGCGCCATGAGCCCCCTTTGGGAAGCTATGATGAAAGGCGAAAACAAAAAAGTCACCATGATGAAATAAAAATCCCTTGTATAAATCCGGAGGAAAAGCAAATGTTATATTCTGAAAAAGTATTCGACCATTTTTCAAATCCCCGCAATGTCGGCGAAATTGAAGACGCAAACGGTGTCGGAGAAGTTGGCAACGCAAAATGCGGAGATATCATGAAAATGTATCTCAAAATTGAAAACGGCATTATTGTTGACGTTAAATTCAAAACTTTCGGCTGCGGCGCCGCAATCGCAACAAGCTCCATGGCAACCGAAATGATCAAAGGCAAATCCATCGACGATGCCCTTAAACTTACCAACAAAGCCGTTGTGGAAGCTCTTGACGGACTTCCCGCAGTTAAGATCCATTGCTCCGTTCTTGCCGAACAGGCAGTAAAATCCGCACTTTCCGATTACTACACCCGTCTTGGTGTGGATCCGCTTCCCATCGTCGGACCTATCGGCGTTGTTGAATGCGAAGAATAAAAGATCAATTTCAGAAAAGGAGATAAACTTATGAGAATTTACCATTGCGAAGGCTGCGACAAAATCCTTCTTAATCTTGGAGAACAGAACGGCACTCTCGGTAAAACCGAGCTTATCCCCGGTTCCGTAGATGCCGCGCAGGAAAAACACGTTCCCGCTGTTGAGGTAAAAGGAACTTCCGTCCTTGTAAAAATCGGCGAAGTCACCCATCCGATGCTTCCGGAACACCATATCGAATGGATCCTTCTTGAAACCAAAAAAGGTTTCCAGATTAAATATCTTGCCGCAGGCGATGCTCCCGAAGCAAAATTTGAGGTTGTTGATGACGAACCGGTTGCGGTTTATGAATATTGCAACCTTCACGGTCTTTGGAAAAAAGAAATCTGATTTTATGAAAAAAGAAAAGCCGCTCTGAAGAGCGGCTTTTTTATACTTTAATGATTTTTTCCGTGTATGCGATTCCGCATTTTCCGGGTCTGGGAAGACCGAGCTGCCAGAGGTTTTCCGCCTTGTTTTCAAGATTTGCAAAAAGTTTTGCGGTTTCGGAAGTTTTTTCAAGATCCGCAAGGGAAGCGGAAATCGGAAGTTCGCATCCGGCGGCTTTTGCCTCTTTGAGTACCGCGGCGCCGGTTTCGTTCATTCCGAGCACGCGGATATACGGAAGCTTTGCATCTTTGAGCAGCGATGAATCAAGGCCGAGAAACGCCCCGGCAACAATTCGTTTAACACGGCTCATGGCGTAGCGTTTTGTCTTGATCGAAAGGTAAAGTTCATCAAGGTTTGTTGCTTCCTGAACAGCGTCAAAAACCCGATGATAAAGCCCTTCGGAGCCACAATCAGGCACCTTTGCAAAGTCCTCTTCGCTCATCATCTGAAGCACAGCGAGCACGGCGGGTTCGATCTTTCTTCCGCTGAAGGGAAGTTTGCCTTCCCGGTAATCTTTCGCAAGAAGTTCATAGCATTTG
>JAZTXW010000025.1:0-2821 GCA_045636625.1 Oscillospiraceae bacterium | reverse complement strand
GATTGCGCCCTGCATCTGGTGAGGAGATTTGCAGGAAGAAAGGTGATCGAGCTGATCTGCATAATAGGTTTCGCAATAGTTTACCCAACCGGGGGAGCAGGAAGTGATCATCGGAAGAACGCCGCCGTTTTTCATTCTGTTAAGAAGTTCGGTTCCTTCTTCCATAATGGTAAGGTCTGCGCCGAAGTCGGTATCATAAACTTTTTCAAATCCAAGTCTTCTGAGAGCTGCAACCATTTTTCCGGTTACGGGGGTGCCGATGGGCATTCCGAATTCTTCGCCGAGAGTTGCGCGGACTGCGGGAGCAGTCTGGACGATTACGTGACGGCCAAGAGCCATTGCTTCGTCAACTTTTTCAACTTCGGATTTAAGCATAAGAGCACCGGTGGGACATACGGAAACGCACTGTCCGCAGAGGATGCAGGGAGATTTATCGAAAGGTTTGTTTCCGGCAGGGCCGACAATTGCGTTGAATCCGCGGTTTTCGTAACCGAGAACACCGTTACCGTGTGCGTTTTTGCATCTTGCAACGCAGCGTCCGCAAAGGATACATTTGCTGGTATCACGAACGATGGAGGGGTTGATGTCATCAATGGTTACGGGAGTCTGTGCGCCGACAAACATGTCGGGTCTTGCGCCGGTAAGTTTTGCAACATGAAGAAGTTCGCATTTTCCGTTTTTGTCGCACTGCTGGCAGTTTACGGAATGGTTGGAAAGAAGAAGTTCAACGGAAGTTCTTCTTGCTGCGGTTGCTTTGGGGGAGGAAATGCTGATTTCCATGCCTTCAAATACGGGGTAAACGCAGGAAGCAACAAGAGTTCTCATTCCTTTAACTTCAACAAGGCAAACACGGCAGGAACCCTGGTTGCATTCGCCATGGTTAAAGTCGCAAAGAGAGGGGATCTCATATCCGCAGGCTCTTGCTGCGTCAATTACGGTAAGGCCTTCTTCAACCTGATAAGGATGGCCTTCGATTTTAATATTGATTTTGCTCATTTTTCATGCCCTCCTTACTGATCTTTGGAAATTGCGCCGAATTTGCAGGAAGAGATGCAAAGTCCGCATCTTACGCAAACGTCGGGATCGATTACAAAGTTGGTTTTGCCGACTATGCCGGAAATTGCACCGACAGGGCATTTTTTAGCGCAAAGGCTGCAGCGTTTGCATTTTTCCGCATCGATGGAATAAACGGTAAGGTTTTTGCAAACATGTGCGGGGCAGCGTTTATCCTGAATGTGAGCAAGATACTCATCATAGAAAGAAGCAAGGGTGGAAATAACCGGGTTTGCCGCGCTCTGTCCAAGGGAGCAGAGAGAGTTGGTCTGGCAGGCGTTGCCGATTGTTTCAAGTTCTTCGAGATCTTTCATGGTTGCTTCACCTTCGGTGATTTTTGTAAGGATCTCGAGCATTCTCTTGGTGCCGATTCGGCAGGGAGAACATTTGCCGCAGGATTCGTCGCAGATGAATTCCATATAGAATTTTGCAACGTCAACCATGCAGTTGTCTTCGTCCATAACGATTGCGCCGCCGGAACCCATCATGGAACCGAGAGCTACAAGGTTATCAAAGTCGATGGAAACGTCAAGCCCGTCAGCAGTGATACAGCCGCCGGAAGGACCGCCGGTCTGGATTGCTTTGAATTTTTTGCCTTCCGGAATTCCGCCGCCGATATCGTAAACAAGTTCGCGAAGGGTTGTACCCATGGGAACTTCAACAAGACCTACGTTGTTTACTTTACCGCCAAGTGCGAATACTTTGGTGCCTTTGGAACCGGTGGTGCCGTATTTGGTGAATTCCTCAACGCCGTTTCTGAGTATGTAAGGAACGGTTGCAAGGGTTTCTACGTTGTTAACAATGGTGGGTTTGTCCCAAAGACCGCGAACTGCCGGGAACGGAGGACGGGGTCTGGGCATACCGCGAAGTCCCTGGATGGAATGGAGAAGTGCGGTTTCTTCGCCGCAGACGAAGGCGCCTGCGCCGAGACGGATGTGTGCTCTGAAGGAGAAACCGGAACCGAGGATGTCGTCGCCGAGAAGTCCCTGTGCTTCTGCCATTTTAATTGCGTTGCGAAGACGTTTTACTGCGGTGGGATATTCTGCACGAACATAGAAATAACCTTCGGAAGCGCCGATTGCATAACCTGCGATGGTCATACCTTCGATTACGGAAAGAGGGTTATCCTCAAGGATGGAACGGTCCATGAATGCGCCGGGGTCACCTTCGTCGCCGTTACATACAACGTATTTTTCCTTGCTGTCCTGGTTATAAGCAAACTGCCATTTGCGTCCGGTAAGGAAGCCGCCGCCGCCTCTTCCGCGAAGACCGGATTCGAGAACGGAGGTTACAACTTCCTGGGGGGTCATTTTAAGAGCGTTTGCAAGACCCTGGTATGCGCCGCAGCCAAGAGCTTCATCAAAGCTTTCGGGGTTGATTACGCCGCAGCCGTGAAGAGCGATTTTTTTCTGTTTTTTATAGAAAGGAATTTCTTCCTGTTTTGCGATTTTTTCGCCGGTTTTGGGGTCAACGTAAAGAAGTCTTTCAACAATTTCGCCGCCGATAACGTCTTTTTCGATGATTTCAGCGATATCTTCCTGTTTTACAAGGCGATAGAGAACGTCTTTCGGGAAAACGCGGACGAAGGGTCCCTGGGAGCAAAGTCCGAAGCAGCCTACTTTGCGGACTGCAACTTTTTCTTCAAGGCCTTTTTCTGCGATAAGGCGATTGCATTCTTCTTCAAGTTTAAGTGCGCCGGAAGCAACACAGCCGCCGCCGCCGCAGATCATAAGATAGATTTTGCCGTCGGAACCGTTGAATTTGGAAT
>JAZTXW010000024.1:0-54930 GCA_045636625.1 Oscillospiraceae bacterium | reverse complement strand
CCGTTCAAAACTTTGGAACAGAAAAATCAAAGATGAATTTGTGCTCAATCTCTTCGAAGAACTCAAAAAAGAGATGGGCATTCCGGAAAAAGTCAAACTTTACGAAAACCGTCTTATCAAAAGCCCGATGATGGTCGGTTTTGCAAAACCGAGGGTGCTCCTTCCTTCGGAAGCACTTCTTCCGGAAGAATATGAATTCGTTCTCCGCCATGAACTTACCCATTATAAACGCGGAGATATCGGCTATAAATTCCTTCTTATGCTTGCAGCTTCCATCCACTGGTTCAACCCGGCAATCGGTTTTATGTGCCGCAACGCAGAAAAAGATATTGAAATAACCTGCGACGAAGCAGTAGTTAAAGCAATGGAAGGCGACAGAAGACAGGAATACTGCGCCACAATTCTCAACATTATGCGCCGCGGACAAAACAGCCCGCTCCTCCTTTCGACAAGTTTTTACGGCGGCAAAAAATTCCTTAAAAGCCGTTTTGCGGCAGTTCTTAACCCTAAGACCCACCGTGGTGTTGCTCTTTTTGTCATCGCAGCAATAGTTATCCTTATCAGCGGAACAATGGTCGCCTGCAACGAAACGGAAAATATTATTGAGAATCCGCAGGAAGAACAATCCAAAAAAGAATTTTCCGAAAGCGGATTTCCGGTTATGAGCGACACTGAAATTCACACAACCGCCGAAAGACTTGTTCAGTTTGCTTTTACAGAGATAAGTTATCATGAAACCGGATATTACACAGATATCCTTTCTGATGAAACTGCTGAATATATAAAATCTCTTGCAAAAGGTAAAAAAGAATATTACGAAGAAAACAATATTATCATAAACGGCGGAACATATTCCGTTTCAATGGAAGAACTCCAGACAGTTAAGCTCGGCGAGAAAACCGAAATTCTCTTTATGGTCAAAGAGACTTATGAATGGAACAACCCGGAAATTTACGCTGATTTTTCCGAAAGTACTGATAAATATCATGCAAAGATAACTTATAACAGCAAAACCGGACTTTTCGACGGATTTATCATTTATAAAGTAAACTGGATGGACGATGATTCCTATTATGTAACAATGGGTTCCGAAAACGACCCGAGACCTGTTGTCGAAGGGCCGAAGAAAAACGGAACTTTCCCGTTTATCAGCGAAGCAGATTGGGACAGATGGATAATCTATGACGGAAAACCGCAGACAGAAATTCCCACAGAGCCGATTCCTTCTATTCTTGAATGTAAATCATATCTTGAAGAACTTACAAGAAACTATCCGGAAATAACCGATTGGGAAATCGTTTATGAGGATTGCTATTACGAACTTACATATTCATATGATCCATATACTTACAGCTTCCGCGAAATTTATATGCCGGAACGCTTTGCAGTTCTCAAAACCGAACAGGCCGAAGATTTTGACCGCCTTGTTGTAAGCACACATGAAGAATATTCCGCGGTTTGGCAAAACAACGGATATGTTCCGGTAAAAGATTTCCAAAGTTCAACTTTTGAAGTTTTTGAAGCGGATGTACGTATAGGAGATATGAGTGGAGCAGAACATTACCAGACCCAATATGCTGTAACAAGGGGTCTTTGGTTCCCGGAAGAAAAACGTATGCTTCAGTTTGATTCGAATTTTGAAAGAGTGTTTGAAGTAAACGGAATTTCCGAACCGATCTGCATAACTTCCTATGATTATTTCGGAAAATGGACTTACCATATCGACGGAAACACTATCGTAAAACTTGATGAAGGAAGAAAAGATGACCTTTGTCTTTATGTAAGCGAAAACGGCGGCGGACATAAAGAAGAAATAGCTGCTTATTATTATTACGGCGACACAAAAACCATAAAGAAGATTGAAGATTCCGACGCAAACGAGCAATACAGCTATCCTCAGATTTGGTTCCTCAATTCCGAAACGATGATAATCGATAACGGAGCAAGCATCAATTTCTATGATGTTTCCGCTGGTGCGGATGCAACGGTTTGCGTAAATAAAATCGATGCCGGCGCGCTTTCCAAAAATCAAATCAGAACTGAAAATTTCATCAGAGAAGATAAAAACATAAATGGAAGATATCTTATGCTTTATCTTGATCTTGAAACAGAACTGTTCTGGATGAGTACTTTTAATGAAAAAGGAGAAATCCTTTCCAACTTCAATCTTGAACTTCCTGATGAAGGATATTTTGGAAGCGTAAGTTATCATGACGGTCTTGCTTATTTCAGCTTCTATTACAGAGGAGCGGGCGGAAGAGGAACAAATTATGCTGTCGACACAAGACCGGAAAGGGATCATATTTTACAGGCAGATGCCTGGTGATCGGATATTAAAATTTAATTAAAAAACTGCACCAAAAGGGAGGATTTTCCGTACCTTTTGGTTAGTGTACCCATTTTTCGAAAAACGGAGGTGTTTTCCTTTGAAAAGAACAGTCTTTACAACAATTATTGTGCTGGTTCTGACAATTTTATGCGCTTCCTGTGGGTTTATTACGGAAGAACCGATGATTCTTGAAGAATCATTCGTTTCGGAAAATCAAAAGATTTTTCCGGTTTTATATTATGAAGATAATAACATAAGTATTTCGGATATGTTGAGTAAATACGGATATGTTCACACTTTTCGATTGGAAAACAAAACCCCGGTAAGGCTTGAAAATCACAGCCGTACATGGTCAAGAACTTATCCTGTTTCGGCTCTTGATAAGTTTGGAACAGATGTAAGATCTGAATATGGCCGGCTTATGAAATACTACAAAACAGCTGAAGAAGAAATTTTTCTTTTTTGCAAAACCGTTCCGGAAAATCTGACAGAAGAATATCGCTTTATAAAAAATGATGTTGAAGCTTTTTTGATTTTGGAGCAGGGCGAAAGTTTTTTTGATCTTTTGTATTTTGAAGGGAATTTTTACTTCTTCACTTTCAATTCGGACGATTCCGATATTCATGTATATAAATTTTCAGAAGACCTTGAACAAAAGGAGCTTTTTGAAATCAAATATTCCGGAATGGAGTTGAACGGAATCAATATTGAATATCGTTCCGCTGCAATAGCGAAAAATACTTTTGCTGTTCCAATGATAAAAGACTATGAACCCAACCTGTTTTTTAGCGATATGGAATCCGGAGAAACAAAAATTGTTCCCTGTGAATACTGGATAATGGGAATTATCGCGAATGAAGATTCTTTTATTGTTGTTGGATACGGAGAAAGCGGAAATATAATTTTTGATACTTTTTCCTCCGATGGAGAAATTTTACGCAGAACTGAAAAAGAGCATCCTTCCGGAATAAAATTATCCGGAAAAACAGTCGGTACAACAGGAATAATTTATATGTACGGTTCCGAAATTTATATGAATTTCAGAACCGCGGGAAAATGTTGTATAGCATCTTATAATGTGGATTCCGATGAGTGGACAAATTCTTGGGAAATTGAGCAGAGTGAAAGTCTTCCGGGCCCACAGGACGTAAAATATACGGTTAAATCGGGCGAAGAATATTACGATATTTTTCCTAATTATGCGAATGAATAAAATCCCAATCTGATTTTGAAAGAAGTGAGTGAAAATGAAAAGAACAGTTTTTACCATAATTATAATGTTAATTCTTGTGATATTTCTTGCCTCGTGCGGATGGAATGTTGAAATTGTTGACCCGACAAAACCGGTGGAGGGTGAAAGTGAACTTATTGTTTCGGAAGTTGAAACCGAAGAACCTAAAAAACTTAACGTTACGGCAAAGGCAGAAGCATGGAATCGTGCATGCGGAATAAAAATTTTTAATAACGGCGACAGAGAAATCATGCTTAGCGCAATGTGGGAACTTTATTATGAAACTGACGGAAAGTTTGAAAAAATGGATTACGTTCGCGGAATAGGTCATGACGAAACTATGCTTTCCATTGCTCCTGGCGAAAGTTATGATTTGTTTAGCAATACAGAGGGAGCTTACGGACTTTTGCCCATTGGCAAATACAGAATTGATTGCCGTGTTGTTTTTAATAATGATTCAGGCTTTGAAAACGAACAGACAGTTTCAGCTGAATTTGAAATAACAGGCCTTGAAAAACATGGTACTTCTTTTATTTGGGACAAAACAGCCGAACTTTCTGGAACGGTAATAACAATAACATTCAGAAACGATTGGGGACATGAAATCCGTTACGGAGAAGATTATTTTACCCAAAAGCTCGAAGGAGAAGATTGGATAACGGTTGATCCATTGGAAACTCCGGATTTCGATACAGTATTATATACTCTTGATGAAGTAGGAGATAAGTTCGTTAATTGGGAAGCGGATTTGAGTATGATTTATGGCGAACTTACAAAGGGAAACTACCGTCTTGTTAAAACTATTTTTGCAGATGCGGACAACTATATCAACGGAAAGCACTATGCTTTCTTCGAATTTGAGATAGAATGATTTTTTTGGGGTGGTTCAATTGAAAAAGATTTTTGTATTTATTTTTGTAGCGATTTTTCTGTTTTCCGGCTGCTCAAAATGGGATGTCGAAATTGTTGACCCGACAAAACCGGTTGAAAATGAACAGGAACTTGTTGTTCCCGAAGAAGAAAAAGGACTTTATATAGAACAAATATCCTCCGAAATAATTCCTGCGGAAAATCTTTCCGCAGAAGGTTTTGCCAATGGAAGAGGAGAAATTCTTGATTTTAAATTTATAGAAAACAATAAAGCATTGTTTATTTCATTTAAGGAAGAGGATCCTTTTGTCGGAAGCGGAGTTTATATAAGAGTTTTCATTTATGATTTTGGCGCAGGAAAAATGGAATTCGTTGAAGAACTCTTTTTCAACGAATCAAAAGAAGTTTCCGTTTACGAAAAAGACGGAAAAGCAAAAGTCGTTTTTTCAAATAAGTATTCAGTTGAGGTGCTTTCGATTAATCCTGAAACACTTGAAAGCGAATTGATAAAACTTGATGATTTCCCGAGAGAAGTTTCATCAAACGGTCTTTATGCAATTTCAAAAAATCATATTACGGTAAGAAATATTGAAGATTATAACGAAGTTTATGTTATTGAACCGGGCGAAGATTCGGAATTTATAAGCTGGTCTCCTAACGGAAAACATATGCTTGTCCGTAAGGGAAATACCGAGATGATTTACAGCATTTATGGCAATAAAATCGCGGAATTTAATGCCGTCGGCGCAAAAAACTGGTGCGCGGATGAAAAGCATTTTGTTTATGACGAACTGCAGGAAAACGGTTCCTGGAAAACTTTTGTCATTGATCTTTCGGACGGAAGTCAAACGGAGATTGAATCTTCTCCGGATGCGCTTTTAGCCGAAAAAGATTTTGCCGTAATCGGAAAAGACGGAAAACTCTATATAAAAGAATATTCCACAGGAAACTGTTATGATACCTATTTGCCGAATCAATATCAGAAAGTGGTTTACTGCAAGGAAACCGAAACTCTTCTTGCGGTAAGTTACGGCGATGAAATAAAAGCCTGGAAAATAAAGCTTGGATGGACGGATGAAAAACCGGAAATTTCAGAACCTTCTGTACCTGTTTTTTCGGAAGAACCTTACGAAGCAAAAAAAGTTGAAAAATATGAAGCCGAAAGTTTTTTCTATTCCGAAGAAGGATATGAGGATATGGTTTTGCTTTCCGGATGGAAAGGCGCAAAATCTTTTGAAAGTACCGAAGAATTTGTGGATTACGTCTGCCTTTGGTTCTTTAATCAGGAACTTTATGAAGCAGTTGGGGAAGAAGCAATGGATGAGGAAGGCTTTTTCTTCCGCGTTCCGGAAAGACTCGGAAACAAATATCTTCTTAAATATTTTGGAGTTGATTACACCCCGGACGAAAATATTCCGACTTTTGACCCTGAAACAGATTGCTACGAAATGTCAACCGCCGGCGGCGGAATGCCCAACAAGCTTATAAGCTACGGCCACCCCGTCAATATTTCCGAAAACAGATTTTCTGTAAAAATGCTGCTTCTTGTATGGCAGGATGAACTTGGAAAACAGTTTGTCAGTTCCGAAATGGTTTTCGACGTTATGGAGGACGATGACGGAAAATTCCTCCGCCTTGTTTCAAACGAAGCTTCCGAACCTTTCAGAAAAGCATCTTTTGAAATGCAGGCGCAGTCTCTTGTAAGACATTTTCTTCAGGTTATGAACAAAAAGAACTTTGAGGGCGAAAGTATTGAAGTTACAGATAACCTTGCGGCAAATTTTGTTATGCATGCGGCAATTTTTGCAGGTTCAGCAAAAAACTTTGATATGTACACCCCTTATATCGGTTCTTTCGGAATGATTGAAGGACACTCTTATTATCTTCCGATTGCAGAAATTGAACGTGTGGTTTATGAAGTTTTCGGAATTGAAGATTTTGAATATGATTTCGGAAGCAATTTTGAATATGATTCAGAAAACGATTGGCTTTTAACCGGGTTTGAATGGGGAATGGGAAACGGATATAACGCAAAGGATTTGGTTACAACCATTACCGGAAATATCTGTTCCGTTGAATTTACACTCCTTTATTACGGAGCAAATTCCGAAGGCGACCCTGAACTCATGGAAGGCGACAGATACAGAATGAATTTTGAACTTGTTAATGAGGAATTTTTGAGATACATAAACTTTGAAAAAGTCTGAACGAAGGTGAAAAAATGAAGAAAATAATCTGCCTCGTGCTCATTTTTACAATGATGCTCACGGCGTGCTCGAAATGGAATGTTGAAATTGTTGACCCGACTGAAAAACCTTCCGAAAGCCTTGCGGATTTGATTTCCGGGGAGTCTGATATTGATAAAGAAGACGAAGAAACGATTCCGGTTTATCCTATTACTGAAGATATGCTCAGCATTGATGCAACAGGACTTCTGCGTTATAAAATCCTTTATTATGACCCTTTTGAAAACGCAGAGCAGGATTTTTCCTCCGAAGAGGTCTTTTGGGTGAACAAATATCCGATGATTTATATTTATGAGCCTTACCAGTGCAAATACGAGGTTTTTGAATATAAAGTTGAAGATTCCAAAGCGACCCTCAACCAGCTTGTTAACGAAACGGTAAACCGCCTTAACAGCTATATCGATAAGGAAAGTTTCAAAGTTTCCGTAAGCGTTCATAAAAACATGGCGGTTGTTGATTTTTACGATACTACCGACGATTTCTGGGGTTATCTTATGGACGAAAAACAGCATAACGAATTTCTTAATTCAATCGCCATGACAATTTGTCAGGCGGCAGGATATGATCCCGGTTTTACTCTTGATGGCGGTAAACAGTTCAAAACCGATTTTGTTACTCTTAATGGTGACGGCTACGGAAGTTTTGAACCGGTTGAACTTTATGCGGAAATTTCCGGCGAGGAATATGCGGAACTTCGCGCAACTTTTCCTTATGACGATTCCTGGAAAGAAGACCCGATTCCTGTATTCGATTACGTGAACTTCCTTACAAAAGCATATGATGATTCCGTAACTCTCCGTCCGGAGGGAATGGATATACTTCTTTTGGCCGCGGGAAGAACAGGTGCTTTTGAAAATTCCAACGAAATCAGCGACAGAGTTAAGGTTTCCGCAGCAACGGATATGCTTGACTGTACAGGAACAATTTATGCCGAAGAATATACTCCTGCCGCAAAAGCAATAAGCGAAGCTGTTATGGATGATTTTATTCCGCAGGAATGGGTTGAGGAATTCATTAAAGAGGTCTTCGGCCCGGAGGCAAAAGTTAACCATGTTTCAGTAAATCATTATACATATCACGCAGAAATAGGAGTTTATACTCCGCCGCATATGGGTGGTTGGGCTGCGTTCATCCCTTATATTTTTGACGTAAAGGAAACCGCCGAAGGATATGAAGCGGAAGTTGCCTATGTCTATATCGGAATGAGTAGTTACGGAATGGAACCCGGCGCATGGTATGCGGATTTTAATTATGACTATGAAAAACTTCAAGATGATCCGGTTGCCATGGATTTTATTGAAAACAAGCTTCCGAGATATAAAGTTAACTTCAAAAAGACCGATGAAGGTAAAATATATATCGCTTCCTGCAAAAAACTTCCGGTAAATATGGAAGGAGAATATTTCGCAATTATGCAGAAATATATTGCGCCTATCCATTATCTTGCAGTTGGAGAACCCTGGTCTGATATAAACGAGGTTTCTGCAGAACAGCTTTTTGCCGCAGGCTGTGCATGGTATAACTATTATCCGAACGCAGAATATCTTAATGAATATTATAAACTTGAAAATACAATGCAGAAAAATCCCGAAGGTTGGGAATTTGAAAGATTTGCAATGGTTTATACCGAAGATCAGGAAGACAGACTCCATGAGCTTCCTTATTACAATTCCAAAACGGAAAATTATATTATTCCGGAAGACCTTTGCTTTGGCGAAGAAAGATATCCGGTTGTGACCTATGTTTACGAACTGGACGATACCCTTTCGATTTACTATGATATAATCGATTCGGAAGGAAATTATATCGGAAGCAGAAAACTTAGGATTAAATTTGAAGAGGATAAAATAGACGATTATAAAAGCCGTTGGGAATATCTCGCCTGTTACGAAAGAGAGTGATTGAATGAAGAAAATAATCTGCCTTGCGCTTGTTTTCGCAATGCTGTTTTCCGGCTGTTCAAAATGGAAGGTCGAAATTGTTGACCCGACAAAACCAATTGAGAATGACAGCGAACTTGTTGTTTCCGAAGAAGAAAAAGCGGATTTGCCGGATATTTCGGATTTTACGGTAATGGCAATAAACGCCGAAGAGGATTTTTATCTCGACGAAGAATATATGGCGGGACTTGATTCCTGCCTTAAAATTGAAAGCTGGGAAGAAGTTTCCGCAAAAGAATATGAAAAAGAAAGTTTTTCGGACCCGGTAACAATGTTTTCAAACGGAAGCGGACGGATGACTGTAAGTGCGGAAGGCGAATACACCCTTATACAGATAGAACGGGCTGCAAAAGCAACAAAATGCTATCTTGCGCCGAAAAACGTCGCTTATGACGTGGAAAATATCCGTATTGAAGCCGAAAAGGAAATTGAAAGGCTCGGCGAAGAACCGAAAATCGAAGATTTCGGAAGAATCACCCTTTACAGCGAAGACGGAATTTATGTTTATTATGAATTTTCCGATGAAGAACTTGCCGAATGGCTTTCGATAATCAGGCCCGAAAGCTGGAAGGAAGACATAACCGAAAGGGAAGGCGGAAGCATTTCCGACCCGATTATGCTTTCGGGTAACGGCGCCGGAATGTATTTGGGATATGATATCGGAAACGAAACCGCGCTTATAAAATACGGATATGAAAGAAATCTCAGCAAAATTTATATTATGCCCGAAGGAACCCTTGAAAAGGCAAAGGAATTTGAAAAAAGAATAATTCGGGAAAATCCCAACGTTCTTACCTATCCGGAATGCAATTACGATATGTCGGCGGAAGCGTTCATAAACCGTGAAAACGACGATTATATCCTTTGGCTCGATGAACTCATGCTCTGCTGTCAATGGGGCGAAGAAAAAGATTTTTCGGGTTTTGAATCTTATAAAGATCTTGGAAGCAAAAGCCTTTTCAACATTTTTATGGTTGTTTTTGATTATTGCAGCGCGGGATATGAAGATAATCTTACAAAAGCCGCATGGTTCGATTCTTCTGATGAAAAATATCATATCTTCATGGGCGACATTTACACGATTCTCCGGAAATATCTTGTTGTAAACGGGCTTGATATGGAGGAAACCTCGGTCAATTATGAATTCGACGAAGAAAAAGGCGAAATTATAATCCACGGAGGTTACGGCGTTACTGCTTACACAGATGAAAAGAGAAACGTTGTTTCCGTAACGGACAATGGTGACGGAACAATAACCGCAGTAATCGAATCCCATGTTTATTATATGGACGATAAGGACAACATGATTCTTTCCGAAAAACCGGAAATCCGCCGTACAATGGTTCTCCGTCCGGGATATTTCAGATGTGTTGTTGAAAGCCTTAAAATTGAAAATATAGGGGACTGATAAAAATGACAACAATGCTTAAAAGTTTGCGCCGGGAAAGAAAAATGACCCAAGGGAAACTTGCAGCAATTTTTCACATTTCCCAGACTTCCGTAAGCAAATATGAAACCGGTGAAGCTGTTCCAGACCTTGAAACGGTTGTAAAAATGGCGGATTTCTTCGGAGTTTCGCTTGATGAGTTTGTTGGAAGAGAAGCAAAATAACTTTTTAAGAAAGGCATCGGAATGAAAAAACTGCTTTGTATTTTATTGGTTTTTTGTCTTGCAGGATGCTCTGTAACTGACGAAACGGATAAGACGGATATCAATATTTCAAAAATTGAATCGGAAACAGTTATTACTTCGGAAAGTTCAGCGAGCGAAGAGAGCTTTTTTCATTCTTACGGAGAACTTGCAGGATATCTTTCCGTAAATCCGGAACTTTGCGAATTTTTTAAAGATGAAAACGGAAGAATCAGCCTTTGCGTACCCGATAATCTTCCGGAGAAATACAAATTCAATTCGATAAAGATTCACGGCAGTTACATTACTTATAGTTTTGAAAATTCGGAAAATCCGGCAGAGATTTTTAAGCTTGAATGGCCTTTTAAAGTAACCGATGCCGAAAAATTTTTACAAAATTCACGGAATTTCACTTATTCTGAAATTGAGGGAAGACCGGGCTCTTATGTTTCTTCTGTTTATTCAACGGAAACAGGAAAGCAGGAAACTTTAAAAATTCTTTGGACGGAAGACGGATTTTGTTTTTCTGCAATTGTTTCCGAAGAGATTTTTGAAAGTTTTAAAAACGAAACGGAATTGGTGAAAAAAGAAATATATAACTGAGAAAATGCTCTGCCGGAATAAAGGCAAAGCATTTTATTTTAACCGTGTTGACAATGTAAACACAGCGTGCTATACTATGTTTACAAAGTAAACAACATTGGAGCGTGACGCCTTATGGATAATAAAAATATAAACCTTACCGAAAGCGAATGGTATGTTCTTGAATGCCTTTGGGAATCTTCTCCCAGAAGCGGAAGAGAAGCAGTTGATTACCTCAAAAACCGCGTTGGCTGGAGCAGAAGTACAACTCTTACAATGCTTCGAAGAATGACTGAAAAGGAACTTATACGCCTTGACGAAAGCGGCGAAATGAATATGTATTATCCTCTTGTTGAAAGGGAAGCGGCTGCAAGAAAAGAAACCGAAAACTTCCTCGAAAGAATCTATAACGGAAGCCTTTCGATGCTTGTGAGCGCGTTTACTGAAAAAGAAAAACTTTCGAAGGAGGAAATCGGCGAACTCTATTCAATTTTACAAAAAGCAGAGGAGGCGCAAAAATGACTCAGTGGATCATAACATCGTCCGTGCTCATCGTAATAATTGTGGTGCTCAGATTTGTTTTGCGCGGAAAAATAAGCCTTAAATTGCAGTATGCCCTTTGGGGATTGGTGCTCATAAGGCTTCTTTTGCCTTTTTCTGTTTTTGAAAGCCCCGCATCAGTGCTAAACCTTCTTCAGAAAATGGAAGAAACTGTTGCGCCTCCGGCAATTTACGAGCCTTACGAACCGGAAACAGTAACACCTGTAACTCCTGCGGTTCCGGACGAAGATATTTTTATTCTTGACGATAATATTGA
Source organism: Oscillospiraceae bacterium (assembly GCA_045636625.1). Classification (GTDB taxonomy): domain Bacteria; phylum Bacillota; class Clostridia; order Oscillospirales; family Ruminococcaceae; genus UMGS1668. The sequence goes on along the minus strand of JAZTXW010000024.1, from coordinate 43,286 downwards.
GAATATAGAACCTGAAACCAATATAACTGTTGATGAAGAAGGCTTTGTAACCGAGCCGGAAATCCGTGTTATCAGCGCAAAAGATATCCTTATCCCGATCTGGATAGGCGGAATTGCGGTTTTTGGAGCTGTTTTTGCAGTTTCAAACCTTCGTTTCAGCAAAAAACTCAAAAACACCCGTGAATATGTTCCCGGAACAAAAGCATGGCTTCCGGTTTACAAAAGCTCTGCGGTAAAAACTCCATGCCTTTTCGGGGCGATAAAACCTGCAATTTATGTAACCGAAGAAGTCTTGAAAGACGAAAAAACAATTTGCCATGTTCTTGAGCACGAAACAACCCATTACCGCCACGGCGATCATATCTGGTCGGTGCTCAGATGTTTCTGCCTTGCGCTTCATTGGTATAATCCGCTGGTATGGCTTGTGGCTTTCCTTTCTATGAGGGATTCTGAACTTGCCTGCGATGAGGATACCATCAAAAGAATAGGCGAAGATGAAAGAATAGACTACGGACGCACCCTTATAAACCTTACCTGTGAAAAGCCTGCGGTTGGAATCCTTTCTGCCGCAACCACAATGACCGGAAGCAAAAGCAGCATTAAAGAACGCATTCTTCTTATTGCTAAAAAACCAAAAATGCTTTGGATAACAGCTGTTCTTGTTGCGGTAATTACGCTTGTTGCCGTTGGATGCACTTTTACAGGAGCTGTTGTTTATAACCCGAAAACAACCGAAAATCCTGTTCTCGAAGATTATTCGAATATGATTTTTATGGATTATTCCGACACAAGCAAAACCGTAAGCATAAAAGTAACCGCCGCATCAGAAAAAGAGATTACAACGGAAGTTTTTAACGGAACGCAAAAAAACGTCGTTTACAGCGTTGGTTATATGCTCCATTTTGAACAGGACGGAAAATGGTACGAACTTCCGATTCTTGACGATAAAACAACAGATATGATGTTTGCCGGAGCTTCCTTCAAAGCTTTTCCTTCCGGGAAAACAAGCACCTGGACAAATAACATAAAAGAATCCTACGGAAAGCTTCCGGACGGAAAATACAGAATTCTCCGTACTTTTGAATACATGGGTATTGCAGAAAATCCCGAGGCTGATTCTTTTATTCTTGCAGCGGAATTTATTCTCGAGGACGGAAAACTTCTTTCGAAGGCTGGAAATCTTGTTCCGGGAAAAACATACATCGAGGTTGAAAATTACCAGATAAGTTTCAGTTCCTGGTTCGGAATCAGAAACCGCAGATATATAGTCGGAGAAGATTCCATGAAAATTTTTGAAACTGAAAATTCTTTCGACGGAAACGAATCTGAAAAAGAAATTGCGGAATATAAAGTTTCTGAATGGAAATGGGAAAAATTCCCTTACAGCAAAAAGGAATGGGAAGAACTTACGAAATTTATGGTTCTTTCGAATATAAAAGGCTTTCCGAAAGCGGAAGACTATTCTGAAATTCTGTATCAGCCTTTTATAGATGAGGACGATTTTCTTGTTCTTGCGGACGGAGATCTATGGTTTGTTGACATGAACATTCTTCGGGCAGGCGATAAAGATCCCGTTGTTCATCAGCTTATTGTTCTTGATACAGTAGATTCCCTCGGAAAGGCATATTGGGAATATGCCCCGGCAATGAGTTCGAGGAGCCCTTGGTTTGAATTTGAACTGGATTTTGATTTTTCAAAAGTTTCCGCAGGAACCCGGGACGGAAATCTTGTTGACGTTGATAAACCCGGTTTTGCAAGCGATTATAAAGTTGATATAACCGAAAGCAACATGATCCAATGGCTTCCGTATTCAGGCGAAGGAATCGGCGGAGTTGAAAAAGCCGAAATAAATTTTGCTGTTTATATTGACGGAGAAAATTCCGAGCCTCTTTGGGGAAAAATCGTAATCGAAGAAATCGAAAGGGAAAATCTTAACGTAATTTATGGGGCAACCCTTGTTTCGGACGATTTTTATCTTACGCAAAACAAAGAATTCGGCGGAGCAATTATAAGTCTTATTTCCGAAAATGAAGTCGAGGAAAATTTGAAAATACCCGGAACGGGAATCGTGTTTTCTGACGGAGTTCTTACCGCAAAATATTCCGGAATTGCGGATTTTTCAAATCTCAATACCGTTGAAAACCCGGACGAAGCGGAAAAACTTGAAATATATCTTAACAGTGGAGAAGAGCTTTTAGTTCCGGAATTTAAAAATGTAAAGAATCTTAATATAGAAATTACCGAAAGCGTAAAAACACTTGATATTTCCGCGCTTGAAAATCTTGAACAGTTCACACTGCTTGGAAAAGTAGAAGAACTTATTTTACCGGGAAATCTTGAATCTGTTTCCGTTTACGGACAGACCGATCTTTCACTTTTCGCGGATTGCAAAAGCGTCCGCAATATTGAAATTCTTGGTATGGCGGATCTTGTGCCTCTTAAAACTTTTTCAAACCTTGAAAATATTACTGTGAGAGCAAGCGGATGCAATCTTTCCGTTCTTAATGAATTGAATTTCTCGAAGCTTACTCTTTCGAACATCGGCGAGGATGAACTTTCTGCAATAAACGGCTGTCCGGCAGATACCCTTCAGATAAGCGACAAAAACATTTCGGATTTGAGTTTTATAAAAAGGCTTCCGAATCTCGAAGTGATTTTTCTTACCGTTGCAATCGGCGGAAACCCCTATGTTACAACTTTTATGGAACCTACCGACGATGATTTAGATAAACTCATAACGACAGTTGATGTTTCCGTTCTGAAAGAATTTATAAAAAACGGCGGAAAGCTTTATCTTTTGACCGACCCAAACAGAGAAGCAAAAACAAATTCCGTAAATGCTTCTGGAACTTCCTACGGACTTCCCGAAAGCTTCGGAACGGATTGGAGCATACCGAAAAATCAGCTTCGTAATCCGGATTACAACCCGATTCTTAACGTTGAAACGAAGCAGGGACGCACTCTGATTTTCTGGATCGACCGTCCGGAGGATTTTATTGAAGGAACTGCGGCGCAGCCAAGCGACAAAACCGCAACCTATAAACTCACCGTTCTTGCCGAAAATAAAAACGAACTTGGAACCTATGATACCGGAATCCATCTTCAAAGAAAATACGGCGGTCTTGACGGTGACTGCGCTGTTCCGGATATAACAGGTTCCGACGGAGTCTGGGTTTCGTATAAAATCGCACTTCTTTCCGGAGGAATGAACGTCCGAACCGGTGAACTTGGCGAAAGCAATATACAAACCGGCGGAGTTTATGCCGCAAGGGGAGAAAATGAAAAATATGGAGCCGTTGCAACAGACGGAAAAATTTTTACCGAAGCGGAATATGATTTCTATGAATATTATGACGGGAATATAATCTTCGGTAAACGCCTTTCCGACGGAACGGAAGAAAGAGACGTTTTTTCTTCCGAAACTTTTAAAATGCTTAAAGGTTCAATAGCCGCGGAGGTTCTCAAAGAATATGATTCCGAAAAGAAAGCCGGACTTAAAAACGCAAAAATTGGCGATACCGTAACTTTCGGAAGCTACCACGGTTCATCAAAATGGAAAGTTCTTGATAAAAAGGACGGAAAAATTCTTCTGATAAGCGAAAAATGCCTTGACGCAATGCCTTATAACACGGAAAGGGAAGACGTAACATGGGAAAATTCCACAATCCGCGCATGGCTCAACGGCGAATTTGCGGAAAAAGCTTTTTCCGCGAAGGAATTTTCCGCAATAGCAAGCACAAAACTTGATAACCCGAAAAACACAAGATTCGGCGGAGCAGAAGGCGGAAACGCCACAACCGATAAGGTTTTCCTTTTAAGCTATGACGAAGCGAAAGAATATTTCCCGGCGGAAGCCAAAGAAAAAACCGGAATGACAGGATATGCCCAGAGCAAGGAAATCTGGTATTATACATTCCGGGTCGAGGAAGGTCCTTGCTGGTGGTGGTGGCTGCGTTCGCCCGGTCTTGGCCAGGATATGGCATCAATCTTTTACTGCAACGAGAATTTTTTCGGCGGTGCCGCAAACGACGGACTTACGGTCGAAACGATTTGCGCCGTTCGCCCGGCAATCTGGGTCGATATTTCGAAAATTAAATAACAAAAAAAGAGCTGTTCTGCGAACAGCTCTTTTTTTGTTGCGTATCATTTTAAACTGACCGGCAAGCTCTTTAAAAGCTTTCCCCAGGCTTCTGCTGTCTGGTGAATGCTCCGTAATGCTTCATTTCTGGAAAGCCCTTCCGGGGCAGTCCAGATTTCTGTACGCATTATCGGTATACCGTTTGAATCGGTACCAAGATGAAATTCAACTTTGAAAGAAACAGGTTCATTTCCGTTGGTTCTTTTTATTTCCTGAATGTATGGCATTTTAAAGACCTCCTTGGTTTATGATTTGTTTGTGTTTGGCGTAAAAAATCGAAAAAAATAAATTTTGCACCAATTGGCGTAAAAGTGGCGTAAATAAGGGATTTTTTGATATACAAGTTCCCAAAAACCGCATGAATAAGCCACTTGAAAAGCTTTATTATTATATGGTATAATATATATTAGATTATTGTATATTTTTGAAAGGAGGCGATTTTGCCCTATGGAACAGGTAGATATCCAGTGGTTCCCCGGACATATGGCCAAAACCCGCCGTTTAATGAAAGAAAATCTTCCTCTTGTTGACGTTGTTGTTGAAATAACCGATTCAAGGGTGCCTTTTTCAAGCCGCAATCCGGAGATGAAAAGCCTTGTCGGAGGAAAACCGAGAGTTGTTATTCTTAACAAGTGCGATATGGCCGACGAAGCAATTACTCAGGAATGGATAGAACATTATAAATCTAAAGGTATTCGTGCAATTGCAACCGATTGCCGGAGCGGAAGAGGTCTTAACAAACTTGCTCCCGTTGTACGCGAAGTTCTTAAAAATGAGCTTGAAAAACGCGCAAGAAAAGGAATGGAAGGCAAGCCTATCCGTATGATGATAGTTGGTATTCCTAACGTTGGAAAATCTTCGTTCATAAACAGAATTGCCGGCGGAAAACGCGCAAAAGTTGAAGACCGCCCCGGTGTTACAAGAGGCAAACAGTGGGTAACTCTTGATAAAGGAATTGATATGCTTGATATGCCCGGTGTTCTTTGGCCTAAATTTGAAGATAAGACCGTTGGCGAACATCTTGCTTTTACCGGAGCTGTAAAAGACGATATACTTGATATCGAAACTCTTGCTGCACGTCTTTCTGACGTTCTCAATCACGAAGCGCACAAACAGCTTTGCGAAAGATATAAACTTACGGATGAAGAAACTTCCGAGATAGAACCGTTTGATCTTCTTGAACTTATCGGAACAAAACGAGGAATGAAAATTTCCGGTGGCGAAGTGGATACCGAACGCGCCGCAGCAATGCTTCTTGATGAATTCCGCGGAGGAAAGATCGGACGAATCACTTTGGAGAGACCCAATGAGCTTATATGAATTTGAGCACGCAAAACGTGCGGAACTTGGAATAAAATATATATGCGGGGTTGATGAAGCGGGCAGAGGACCTCTTGCGGGTCCGGTTTTTGCCGCCGCTGTTATTCTTCCGGAAGATTATGAAATCGAAGGACTTAATGACAGCAAAAAACTTTCTGAAAAAAAGCGTGATCTGCTTTTTGACGAAATTATTGAGCACGCAGTTGCTTACTCCATACAGTCGGTTGACCATAAAACAATCGATGATATCAATATTCTTGAAGCAACCATGCTCGCAATGAAAACAGCGGTTGAAAATTTGAGCACAAAGCCGGAACATGTTTTTGTTGACGGAAACCGCATTCCGAAAAATATGGAAATTTCAACTGAATTTGTGATAAAAGGGGACGCAACGTCCGCAAGTATTGCGGCCGCTTCGATTCTCGCAAAGGTCAGCAGGGATCGTTTCATGCTCGAAATGGATAAAAAATATCCGGAATATTGTTTTGCAAAACACAAAGGCTACGGAACAAAACTACATTATGAAAAAATAAGAGAATTTGGTCCAAGCGAAATACATCGTCTGACTTTTCTTAAAAAAATGCACTGAGGGTGATTTTCTGATTACCGAAAAACGCCGCCGTGGAGATATGGGTGAAGAATTTGCCGCAAAATATCTTGAGGAAAAAGGCTTTCAGATAATCGAGCGAAATTTTAATACAAGGCTCGGTGAAATTGATATTGTTGCAAAAGACGGAAAATATATAGTTTTCGTGGAAGTTAAATCCAGGGCTGACGACTGTCTTTATGCCCCAAGAGAGGCTGTGACCCGTTCAAAACAACAGAAAATCTGTAAAGCTGCAATGCTTTACAAGCTCAAAAAAGGGCTTGATGGTCAGCCTCGTTTCGATGTGTTTGAAATTATTTACGGAAAATACGATCTTGAGGTAAAAAGTTTTACGCATATTAAGAATGCTTTTGGAACGGAGGCTGTTCATGGATTTTTTTGACCTTCATTGCGATACAATAACCACCGCGCTGCATCAGAGCTGCGGCCTTGATTGCGGATATCTTGATATCTCTTTTCCGAAGAACAAAAAAATAGAGCGCCATTGCCAATGTTTCGCTGTTTTTTGTCCGGACGTTATTTCCGGCGAAGACGCATTCAATTATTATACGATGTCGAAACATTTTTTTAATGCTCAGCTTGCGGAGTTTCCGCAGTATTTTGAGCAGGCAAGGACGATTCATGATGTTGACAGAATTACCGGTGACGGAAAAACCGCCGCAATTCTTACTGTTGAAGGCGGAAGGGTGCTCGGCGGAAAAATTGAACGCCTTGAAAAACTTTGGGATGACGGGGTCCGTATGATGACTCTTACCTGGAATGGCGAAAATGAGATCGGAAAAGGTTCGACCGACCAGAATTTCGGACTTAAACCGTTTGGAATCGATGTTGTGAAAGAGATGGAACATATTGGAATGGTTATCGATGTTTCTCATCTTTCTGATAAAGGTCTTTGCGATGTGCTCAAAAACGTAAATTGTCCTGTTGCCGCAAGCCACAGCAATCTCAGAGAAGTATGCGGGCACAGAAGAAATCTTACCGACGAGTATTTTAAAGAAATTGTTCGTCGCGAAGGAATTGTAGGAATTAATTTTTATAAAGCGTTTCTCAATAATGATGAAGAAAAGGCAAGCCTTTCTGACATTTTGAAGCATATTGAAAGAATGCTGATGCTCGGCGGAGAAGATTCCGTTTGTATGGGAAGCGATTACGACGGATGTGACGTTGTTGACGGCATCAGAAAAATGAATGATATTCCAAATCTTTATGATTTGGTTGAAAAGGAATTCGGCAAAAACGCTGCCGAAAAAATATTCTGGAAAAACGCATATAACTTTTTTGCAAAAAGAATTTGAGGTGAAAAAGTGAAATTTCAAAGTACACGAAACAAAGATTTGCGCCTTGAATCGGCGGAAACAATAATAAGAGGACTTTCGGATGACGGAGGCCTTTTTGTACCGGTGGAAATTCCCACACTTGAAAAAGGAGAAATAACCGAACTTTCAAAACTCGGATACTGTGAAAGAGCAAAACATATTTTTGCAAAATTTATGACTGATTTTTCCGAAAAGGAGCTTTTGGAATGCGCAGAAGGCGCATATATCGGAAAATTTGAAAACGATAAACCGACTCCTATTGTAAAACTCGGCGAAAATGTTTATATGCTTGAACTCTGGCACGGTCCGACTTGTGCTTTTAAAGATATGGCGCTTCAGATTCTTCCGAGATTTCTTGTAAAAGCATCTGAAAAAGCCGGAGACGGAAAGAAAACGGTTATTCTTACCGCAACTTCAGGAGATACAGGAAAAGCGGCTCTTGAAGGTTTCTGTGACGTTGAAGGAACAGAAATAATCGTATTTTATCCCGATAGCGGTGTTTCAAAAATCCAGCAGCTCCAGATGCAGACGCAGAAAGGCAAAAACGTTGCGGTTTGTGGAGTTAAAGGTAATTTTGACGATACCCAAACGGCAGTAAAAACAATTTTTACCGATGAAGAAATCCGCGAAAAACTTGCTGTAAACGGAAAACGTTTTTCCAGCGCAAACTCTATTAATGTGGGACGCCTGCTTCCGCAGATAGTCTATTATATTTCAGCCTATGCGGATCTTGTTGCAGCCGGCGAAGTTTCAGAAGGGGAAGCTGTAAACGTAACAGTTCCGACAGGAAATTTCGGAAATATTCTTGCCGCATATTATGCAAAACGGATGGGCGTACCTTTCAGAAAACTTATTTGCGCTTCAAATGCGAACAACGTGCTCACTGATTTTTTGAGCACGGGAGAATACAACATCAACAGAGAATTCTATATGACGGAATCTCCTTCAATGGATATTCTTGTTTCAAGCAACCTTGAAAGATTGCTTTTTGAACTCTGTGAAAAGGATGACGGATATGTTTCGGCATTGATGAATTCGCTTCGTGAGCACGGTTCATATAATGTTCCGGACGAGGTTCTTTGTGCGATAAAAGAACTTTTTGCTGCGGGATATACAGACGATGAAGGTGCTGAAAAACGCATAAAATTGCTGTTTGAGGAATGTTCCTATCTTTGCGATACCCATACTGCCGTTGCTGTTGAGGTATATGAAAAATATAAATCCGAAACGGGCGATGGAACCAAAACGATAATTGCTTCCACAGCAAGTCCCTATAAATTCCCGCGTGCCGTGCTCAAGGCAATTTCCGGAGAAAACGAAGCGGATGATTTTGAGGCAGCTAAAAAAATAGAGACCCTTTCAGGCATTGCAATGCCGGAACAGCTTTCGGAACTCAGGGAAAAAGAACCCAGGTTTACAACTGTTTGCGAAAGGGAAGAGATGGCAGGATTTGTTTTGAGCACCGTTGGAGGTGATTGCTGATGTCGGTTTGGGTAATGGCAGACCTTCACCTTTCTTTCGGAACGGACAAACCTATGGATAATTTTTTCGGTTGGAAGGATTACGTAAGCAAAATAGAAGCCAGCTGGAAAGAACAGATAAAACCGGAAGATACGGTTGTTATTCCCGGAGATTTTTCCTGGGGACTTGGTTTTGATGAAGCGCTTCCGGATTTCAAGTTTATTGATTCTCTTCCGGGAAGAAAGATCGTTATGAAAGGTAACCACGATTATTGGTGGACAACAAGAACAAAGGCTGAAAAGTTTTTTAAAGAAAACGGCATAACAACCTTTGAAATTCTCCATAATAATTCGGTACTTGCCGAGGATCTGGCACTTTGCGGAACCCGCGGCTGGGTTTTTATGCCGAACGAGGAACACGACCATAAAATTTCGGAAAGGGAAGCCTTAAGACTCAGACTTTCCCTTGAAGATTCAAAACGCTTTCCGGATGCTGAAAAAATCGTGTTTTTGCATTATCCTCCGGTCTATGCAAATGAAATGGTTCCGAACATAATTTCCGTTTTGAAGGAATACGGTATAAAACACGTTTATTATGGACATCTTCACGGAGCTTCCAGAAGCCTTGCAAATGAAGGAGAATATATGGGGATCAATTTTAAATTGATTTCAGCCGACCATCTTGGCTTTAAATTTTGGAAAATTAAATAAAAATTATATAATATTTTTATATAAAATAATTGATTTTATGATTATTGTATGATATACTTTAACAGTTACTGAAAATGTATCTATCAGGAGGAAACATCATAATGGAACTTAGACAGATTGAAAAAACCGGCACTAACGAGGTTAAGCTTACTATCGCTGTAACCGCGGAAGAGTTCGGACGTGCTGTTGACGCAGCAATTAGAGAAAAAGGCAAAAACCTTGCAGTAAAAGGTTTCCGCAAAGGCAAAGCTCCTAAAGCACTTATCGAAAAAACTTATGGAAGAGAATTCTTCTATCAGGATGCAGTTAACGAAACTTACGGCGTAGCATACGACATGGCTGTTGCAGAAGCAAAAATTGTTCCTGTTGACCGTGCAGAAATCGCACTTGTTGATTGCTCCGAAGAAGGTTATACCCTTACCGCAACCGTAACCGTAAAACCCGAAGTTTCCGTAAAGAAATATAAAGGCATCAAAGCAGAAAAAATCGTAACCGAAGTTGCTGATTCCCAGGTTGAAGGCGAACTTTCCGTTATGCTCGAAAGAAACGCAAGAATCATCGAAGTTGAAGACAGACCCGCACAGAACGGCGACCAGGCTGAAATCGATTACGAAGGTTTCAAAGACGGCGTTCCTTTTGAAGGCGGCAAAGGCGAACATTTCCCGCTTGAACTCGGTTCCGGTCAGTTCATCCCCGGTTTTGAAGAACAGGTTTGCGGCCACAACGCAGGCGATGAATTTGATGTAAACGTTTCTTTCCCGGAAGATTATCCCGCAGAAGAGCTTAAAGGTGCTCCTGTAGTATTCAAATGCAAACTCCACAGCATCAAAGCTAAAGAAATGCCCGTTGCTGATGACGAATTTGCAAAAGACGTAAGCGAATTCGATACCATCGATGAACTTAAAGCTGACATTAAAGCAAAACTTCAGGAAAAAGCAGACGCACAGTCCGAAGCAGAACTTGAAGAAAAACTTGTTGATGTTATCCTTGAAAACATGGAAGCAGAAATTCCTGAATGCATGTATGAAGCAAGAATGGAAGATATTGCTGCCGATTTCGAAAACAGACTTGCAAGAACCGCAGGCCTTACTCTTGATGAATACCTCAAATATACCGGCGCAGATAAAGAAACCTTCTTTGCAGGTTTCAAACCTCAGGCAGAACGCCAGGTAAAAATCCGCCTTGCTCTTGAAGAAATCGCAAAACTCGAAAAAATCGAGATGACCGAAGAAGAAATGAACGAAGAGTTCAAAACTCTTGCAGAGCGTTATGAAATGAAAGAGGATCAGGTCAGAAAGATTGTTCCCGCAGAAGAACTTGCACTTGACCTTTGCGTAGAAAAAGCTATTAAACTTGTTCGCGATGCAGCTAAAGTAACTGAAATTACCGCAGCAGAAGCAGCAGCAAAAGAAGAAGCTCCCAAGAAAAAACGCACCACCAAGAAAAAAGCTGAAGAAGCAGAAGCTCCTGCAGCAGAAGGTGAAGAAGCTCCCAAGAAAAAACGCACCACCAAGAAAAAAACTGAGGAAGCAGAAGCTCCCGCAGCAGAAGGTGAAGAAGCTCCTAAAAAAAGAGCACCCCGCAAAAAGAAAACCGAAGAGATCGATCCTTCCGTTGACTGATAAAACGGGAACAGTTTCCAGAGAAACTGCAATATAATTATGTTTGTATTGGAGGATCTCCGGAATTATTTCCGGAGGTCCTTTATATCAATAATGAGATTTTTGACAAATTTCGTTAAAATCCGAAAGGAGTGATACCAAAATGAGTTTGGTACCGATGGTTGTTGAACAGACTAACAGAGGCGAACGTTCCTATGATATTTTTTCCCGCCTTCTCAACGACAGAATAATAATGCTTTGCGACGAAGTTAACGACACCACAGCAAGCCTTGTTGTTGCCCAGCTTCTTTATCTCGAGGGACAGGATCCCGACAAGGACATCAGCCTTTATATCAACAGTCCCGGCGGCTCCATCACCGCAGGAATGGCGATTTATGACACCATGAACTACATCAAATGCGACGTTTCCACAATTTGTGTAGGTATGGCTGCTTCCATGGGTGCATTCCTTCTCAGTTCCGGTGCAAAGGGAAAACGTTTTGCTCTTCCTAACAGCGAGATTATGATCCACCAGCCTCTTGGCGGAATGCAGGGCCAGGCTTCTGATATCAAAATCCACGCTGACCGCATTATTGCAATCAAGGAAAGACTTAACAGAATCCTTTCTGAACAGACCGGTCAGCCTCTTGAAGTTATAACCAAGGATACTGACAGAGACAATTTTATGACTGCACAGCAGGCTATGGAATACGGCCTTGTTGACAGTGTACTTGACCACAGAGAATAATTCAGCATAATTCGGAGGCTTTTGAACTATGGCCAATAAAGATGATCACAAAATGCGCTGCTCATTCTGCGGAAAACCGCAGGATATGGTTTATAAACTTATAACCGGACCCGGTGTATGCATTTGTGATGAATGCGTTGAACTTTGCAATTCGATTCTTTACGATGAAGAAGACGAAGATCCGATTGAAAAGACAAAACGCAAAAAACATGAAAAAAATAAACCGGTGATCGATCCGGCAACCCTTCTCAAACCTGCCGAACTTAAAGCAGTGCTTGACAAATACGTAATCGGCCAGGATGATGCAAAAACAACCCTTTGCGTTGCCGTTTATAATCATTATAAACGTATTCTCAGCAGAGTGGATACCGATGATGTTGAACTTCAAAAGAGCAACGTGCTTCTTCTTGGACCTACCGGTACGGGTAAAACCCTTCTTGCACAGACTCTTGCAAGGGTTCTTGGTGTTCCTTTTGCAATAGCGGACGCAACGACCATTACAGAAGCGGGATATGTCGGTGAAGATGCCGAAAACGTTCTTCTCCGTCTTATCCAGGCTGCGGATTTTGATGTTGAAGCGGCACAGCGCGGAATTATCTATGTCGATGAAATTGATAAAATCACAAGAAAATCCGAAAACCCCTCCATTACAAGAGATGTAGGCGGCGAAGGTGTTCAGCAGGCTCTTCTCAAGATGCTTGAAGGAACAGTTTCCAATGTTCCGCCCCAGGGAGGAAGAAAACATCCTCAGCAGGAATTTATCCAGATAGACACCACCAACATTCTGTTTATCTGCGGCGGTTCCTTCGATGGAATTGAACCGATTATTGAAAAACGAATCGCAAGTTCCGCAATGGGATTCGGAGCAAATGTAATCAGTCAGAAATCCAAGGAAGCCAAGGATCTTCTTAAAAAAGTAACTCCTCACGACCTTGTTAAATTTGGAATAATTCCTGAAATGGTTGGCCGTCTTCCGGTTATCACAGCTCTTGAAAGCCTTGATAAACCTGCACTTGTAAAAATTCTTACTGAACCGAAGAACAGCCTTGTAAAACAATATCAAAAGCTTTTTGCTCTTGACGGAGTAAGTCTCCAGTTTACAGAAAGTGCGCTTGAGGCAATTGCTCAGAAAGCAATAGACAGAAAAACCGGAGCACGAGGACTTCGTTCCATAATGGAAGAAACCCTCGGAAAACTTATGTTTGAGCTTCCTTCTGATGAAACAGCAGAAGCCGTTGTTATCGGAGAAGCATGTGTTACCGAAGGAGCTGCACCGCAGGTTGAACACAATCCTTTTAAGAAAAATATTCCGCTTGAAATTGCAGCAGCGGAAAAATAATAAATTATAAAGCGGCAGCAGCTTTTGCGGTTGCCGCTTCCGATATTTATATACCGGAGGTGAAATATATGCCCGAAAAGAAACAACAGGCAGAAATCATCACAATGCCTATGATAGCTATGAGAGGAATCGTTCTTTTCCCCAACATGATTCTTCATTTTGATGTAGGCAGAAAAAAATCTATTGCCGCTCTTGAGGAGGCAATGAAAGGGAACAGAGAGGTTTTCCTCGCTTCCCAGATTAATATTGAAGAAGACGAGATAAAACTCGATAATGTTAATAAAGTCGGCGTTGTTGCGGAAATCCGCCAGGTACTTAAAAATAACGGCGGAACAACAAGAATCCTTGTCGAAGGAAAATATCGCGCAAAACTTGTCGATATAATCGAAGAAGAACCTTTTCTTGTAGCAAACACTCAGGAGTTCCCGCTTAAAAAGCTTCGTCCGGAACGCTCTGTTCTTTGCGATGCGCTTATGCGTACGGTAAAAGATCTTTTTAATGAATATACATATCTTGTTCCCAAAATGCCTAAAGAACTTGCGGTAAAGGCTTTCAGCATGGATGATCCCGCTCAATTCGGAGAATTCCTTGCCGGAAACCTCAACATAGATATTGAGGACAAACAACGTATTCTTGAAGAATCCAACTATGTAAAACGTCTTGAGATGCTTGCAGGTGTTCTTGAAAACGAAAACAACATCCTTGGCGTTGAAAAAGATATTTACGAAAAAGTAAAAGAACAGATCGACCAGAACCAGCGTGAATATTATCTCAGGGAACAGCTTAAAGCTATTAACGAGGAACTTGGAGAAGGCGAGAACCTCCAGGATGAAATTGACGTTTATAAAAAGAAGATCGAGGCTCTCAATTTAGAAGGCGAAGTTAAGGATAAACTTAATGAGGAAGTCGTAAGACTTACCAAAATGCCTTATAACAGTCAGGAAGCAAGCGTTATCCGCGGATATCTTGATACATGCCTTGCGCTTCCCTGGAACGTTAAAACCGAAGAGAAGATTGACATCGTAAAAGCGAAGAAACAGCTTGACAAGAACCACTACGGTCTTGAAAAAGTAAAAGAGCGTATTCTTGAACTTCTTGCAGTAAGAAAACTCCAGCCCGATATTAAAGGCCAGATAATCTGTCTTGTCGGTCCTCCCGGTGTCGGAAAAACTTCAATCGCAAAAGATATTGCTGCTGCAATGGGCAGAAAATATACAAGAATTTCTCTTGGCGGTATGAAAGATGAATCCGACATCCGCGGCCACAGAAAAACCTATATCGGCGCGATGCCCGGCAGAATCATGAACGCGGTAAAACTTGCGGGAAGCAAAAATGCTCTTGTTCTTCTTGACGAGATCGATAAAATGGGAAATGATTTCCGCGGGGACCCGGCTTCTGCAATGCTTGAAGTTCTGGATCCGGAACAGAACGTTGCGTTCCGTGACCATTATATCGAACTTCCTTTTGATCTTTCCGATATTCTTTTTATCACCACCGCAAATGATCCGAGTACTATTCCCGGTCCGCTTTATGACAGAATGGAAGTAATAGAACTTAGTTCCTATACAAGAGAAGAAAAATTCCAGATTGCCAAAAAGCACCTTGTAAAAAAGGAAACAAAACGCCATGGACTCGATTCCAAAATGCTCAAAATTGCGGATGACGCAATTTATGCGATAATCGATTCCTATACAAGGGAAGCGGGAGTACGTAACCTTGAAAGAACGATCGGAAGCCTTTGCAGAAAAGCCGCAAAGAAAATTATCGGCGAAGAAGCAGCAAAGGTAACCATTAATGATTCCAACATCGCAGATTTCCTCGGAGCCAAAAAATTCCGTCCGGAAACCATCGAGAATGAAGATGCGGTAGGTCTTGTAAACGGTCTTGCATGGACTTCGGTCGGAGGCGACATGCTTCAGGTTGAAGTTGCGATTCTTGAAGGAAACGGCAAAATCGAGCTTACAGGAAATCTCGGTGACGTTATGAAAGAATCCGCAAGAACAGCTATCAGCTACGTTCGTTCCTGTACCGAAAAATATGGAATTGAAAAGGATTTTTATAAAACCAAGGATATCCATATTCATGTTCCGGAAGGCGCAGTTCCGAAAGATGGTCCTTCTGCCGGAGTAACGCTTACTACCGCGATTATATCCGCTCTTTCAGGAATTCCGGTAAGAAGAGATGTTGCAATGACAGGTGAAGTTACTCTTCGCGGAAGAGTTCTTGCAATAGGCGGACTTCGCGAAAAAACAATGGCGGCTTACAGAGCGGGAGTTAAAACGGTTCTTATTCCGGAAGAAAATATTCCGGACCTTGAAGAAGTTGATCCTGTTGTAAAAAAAGCTATCACCTTTGTTCCGGCAAAAGAAGTTGCAACAGTTCTTGAAACCGCGTTGGTAAGACCTGCGGAAGCTGTAAAGGAAAATAGCTTTATAGAGGAAATATCCATGCTTAATATCGAGCATGAATCGAAAGTTATCAACATTCAATAATCGGAGGACGATATGAACTATAATCATGCAGTATTTGAAGCCGCATACGGCACATCAAAACAGCTTCCAAAAGCTGAACATATCGAATTTGCCTTTGCCGGACATTCAAATGTCGGAAAATCCTCCCTTATGAACGCTATTTTCGGAAGAAAGGCTCTTGCAAGAGTTTCCAGCCAGCCGGGTAAAACGGTTACCGTAAACTTTTATGACGTTGACGGAATAAAATTTGTTGACCTTCCGGGTTACGGCTACGCAAAAGTTTCCCAAAGTGATAAAAAACGCTGGGCTGATCTTGTTGAAGGTTACCTTATGAGCGACAGGGATATCCGCCTTATCGTTCAGCTTGTTGACAGCCGTCATGCTCCTACAAAAGACGACGTTCAGATGATCGATTTTATGATCGACAACGAAGTTCCGTTTATTATTGCACTTACAAAAAGCGATAAGCTCAATAAAACCGAACGTCAGAAAAGGGCGGAAGCTTTTATGACCGAAATTCCGTGTTTTGATCAGATTACTTCTGTTTGGACGAGCACAACAACTTTTGAAGGAATTTCCGACCTTAAAGAGATTTTTGAAGAACTCAGTTCTGAAGATTATGAATTTGAGTATGCGGATGAGGAAACCGAAGACGAAGAATAAATAAAAAAAGTTGTTTCGTGAAGAAACGCCTTTTTTAATATTATGGGTGGTAAAATGGATATTACTTTTAAAAACGGAAATGAAAAGTTTAATTATCGGGTCTGTGCAATAATTCTTAATGAAGGTAAAATTCTTGCAATGAAAGATAAGGAAGTGCCATATTTTTATCTTCCCGGAGGAAGAACCAAAATGGGTGAAACGGCGGAAGAAGCCGTTTTGCGTGAATGTAAAGAAGAATTGAAAGCAACGCCGGATATAGTCCGTCCGCTTTGGTTTAATCAGGCGTTTTTTACCGAGGATGTTAAAAATATAAGATATCACGAGATTTGTGTTTATTTTCTTATGGATATTTCAAAAACGGATATTCTTTCGCGCGGAGAAAGTTTTATTTGTTCAGAAGGAGAGCGTGAGCACAGTTATAAATGGCTTCCTTTTGAAAAGCTTGAAAACGAATATTTTTATCCGAATTTTTTGAAAAAAGACATTTTTAATTTACCGGAAAATTTTACAATAAGAACAGAAACCGAATAAAAAAGACCGCCGATAGGGCGGTCTTTTTTTAATTTTCTTTTGTTTCAATAACTTCACCGTTATGAAGACGGATTATTCTGTCCGCCATTCCGGCAATTTCCATATCATGAGTAACAAGAAGTATTGTCTGGTGAAATCTTGCTGCAAGAGCCTTTAAATGGCGGAGAACCTGGTCTCCGGTTTTTGGGTCAAGGTTTCCCGTGGGTTCATCAGCAAGCAGAATTGCGGGTTTGGAAGCAAGCGCACGGGCGATTGCGACCCTTTGCTGTTCACCGCCGGAAAGCTGATCCGGATAGCGGTCAAGTTTATCCGAAATCTCAAGTGCCTCAACAAGTTCTTTAAGGAATTCCGGTTCAATATCTCTTCCGTCAAGGTGAAGAGGCATAAGAATGTTTTCCTTAACGGTATGTTCTTCAAGAAGATTGTAAGCCTGGAAAACAAAACCGATCCTCTGTCTGCGAAGGCGGCAGAGTTCGTTATTGCTCAAATCGAAGATGCTTTTGTCCTCGATATAAAGTTTTCCGCCTGAAGGTCTGTCAAGTCCTCCGAGAATCTGGAGAAGGGTGGATTTACCGGAACCGCTTCGTCCGATTATTGCGTAGAAAACGCCTTCCTCTATCGAAATATCAAGAGGCTTCAGTGCGTGGACTTCATTTTCGCTTCCTTCATTATAGGTTTTATAAAGACCTTCTGTTCTTAAAATATCCATTCAAAAAGCCTCACTTTCTTGTTTTGATGTTTTCTATGGGAAGATATTTCTGGATGTTCTTCATGGGAATAATATAAAGAACGGTGATGATCGCTGCAAGAATAATGCAGGCAGCAAAATGAAGCCACCACGGATATCCCCAGAGCAGATTTCCGAGTACCGCATCGGAAATAAGCGAATAAAGCGCAATTCCGCCCCAAAGAAGAACGTTTGCAATGATCACCGCAGCCCCGGAAACGGCAAGTCCGATATAAAGCTGACGCTTTATAAGCTGTTTATTGCTTACGCCGAGGGACTGGAGAATACCGATTTTGTTACGCTCTTGCTCGATATCGGAGGCTATTGTGTTGGCAAATATCATAAGCGCAAGAAGAACAGCGGTCAATCCAAGCAGACAAACAAGAAGAATATTGTTTATTCCGTCCTGCAAAAGTTTCTGATTGCTTTCATGGTAAAATTCGATATCCATATATTCGCTTCTTCCGTAAACCAAAAGGGCGGTGTCTACGTCATATTTGGAAAGTCCCTCTTTTGCGTTGATGTAAAAATCTGTGGTTCCGTAACCGCTGGACATATACATTATTTTGAAAGAACGGATTTCGTTGGAAGAACGGGTTCTCATGGAGTTTGGAAGAATATGTCCGGCAAATTTGGAAGAACAAATTATCTGATAACCTTCGTCCGAACCGCTTATAGGCCAGATTCCTTCATCGGGGAAATAATAGATTATTGCGCCGATTCTTGCAGTATCGGTAACAATCTTATAATCATATTTTACCCCGCCAACATAACGAGTCTGTGCGCCAAGAGTTATTTTATCTCCGACGGAAAGATCGCTGTCTTTTTTATAAATATGTTTGTATTCTTCATAGAATGTGATATCGATTCCGGAAGAAGAAACACGTTCCCAAGCGGAACCTTCTGCGGTTTCTTTTCCTTTTCCGTTGTCTTTATAAAGCGGAATAAAAACAAGAACTTCGTCGCCGGCTTCAAAAGCTTCTTTGTCAAGAGAACCGACAGTTGCAGCGTTGTTGAATTTTTCGAAGAATTCGCTTTCGGAAGAAATTGCGTAAAGTTCGACCGGGTAACCTTCAAAATCAGGTGCTCCAAAGCTGTCGGTTATAACTTTAAGGTCATCACCGAAAGCTCTTTCAAGAAGAACGCTTTCAACGGAATTTTTGCTCAAAACCGCATCGGGTGCGGTGCGCTGAACTTCAATGCTTTCGCAAACTCCGAGAGCCTCAAGTTCCTCAAGATATTCCGGAAGCTGTCTGTCGGAAGCGGAATACGGAAGCTGGAGGAAATAATCCGGACGGCTGTCACGCTGTACCGTTTCGCGATAAGGGGTCATAAAACGGAACCCGATAAAGATGCAGAGCGTTGTTATAAGCATCATGAAAACGCAGAGCGCCGCATTTCCGAGAGTTCTGTTGCGGTTAGCAAAAAGTCCGCGCAGGGTTACATTGAAAAAAGTCTGTCGGATCTCTTTTTTGGGTGGAGCAAAAGGTTTTTTTCGTGCGGTTCTTCCTGTGAGCGGAACGCCGATTGCCATGATGCTCGGAATGATCATTCCGATAAAAAGAGCAAGAGTTCCGGCAAGGAGAGCAAGGAAAATGATAAGAGAATCAATGGTATATATTATGTCTCTGTTCTGCGCTTTTTCAAGAATGGACGTTGTAACATAAGCGCCGCCAAGACCGAGAAGAGTTCCGATTGGAAGAGAGAAAACCCAGAAATAAATGAATTCCCAAAGAAGCATCATGCCTATCTGTCCGCTTTCTGCTCCGATGGATTTCATAAGAACGATTCTGCGAAGACGTTTTCGCATCTGAGTAAAGAAAATCTGAAAAACAGCAGAAACAGTCGTTACAAAAAGAATGATAGTTACAAGGGTAAGGGTCTGTCCGTTTCCTTCGGAAGAGGAGGGATATGTAAACCTGTTGAGTCTTAATTCGCATAAATCATGGGGGGAATAGAGACTTTCTTCCGGGATCACCTGACCTTCTTCAAGGCGGCTATTTAAAACGACGCGGCATTTTTCCCAAAGTTCTTTCGGAGAATTTTTTTCAGAAGAAAGGAAAACAAGATTGCAGTAAGGCTTAAAATCAAAGTTATAATATTTATCCACAGCCTTTTTCTGGGCGCCTATATAAACATTGTAGTTTTCTTCTGTTACAAAACCGCTGGGAAGCGGAAGCATTCCGGTATCCCATCTGTCAGAAAAAGTGTCAACAACTCCGCAAACAGTGTATGTAAAAGGAATGTTGATAATAATGTCTCGTTTGTTAACGGTAATTCGGACATTAAGATTTTCATAGCCGATAAGATCCGCCGTTGGACCGAAATAGAAAGCTTTTTCCTCTTCGGTCATATGACTGACCATATAATCGGTAATGTTTGTTCCGGTATCTGCAAAACTATTTACAAAGGCTGAATATGTTTTGATGAACTGTTCTTCGGTCATCTCATCAAAAGGAATGATCTGTCCGTCCGGATGTTTGTCATCGGCAAGAACCATTGCAATAAAACTTCCTTCACGCTGAGAAGGATAGAAAGTGAAGAATTCTTCATAAACTTTTTTGTTGAAGTTAAGTATCGAAGGATTATAATCGTTCCAGGCTTTGCGCTGATAAATATCTTTTCCTTCGTTTATAATATCTTCTTTTGAAAGTTCGATTATTTCATCAAGGCGGGAAAGGTATTCGCCTGTTGCCTGAACGTTCACCTGAGATACAACGGTAAAACTATCGCCAAGTTTTAAATTAAGAGAAGAAAGACGGGCATATTCCAAAACGATTTCATTTTTTGCTTCGGGCCATTTACCTTCTTTAAGTGTAAGGCTTCCGGCTTTTGCAAATTCATCCGAAAAAGGGGTTATATAATATTCATTATCACCGGAAAAATAATCGATTCCGGAAACACAAACCATAGGAAGAACAAGAGATTCTTCGGCAAGAGAACCAAGTTCGGAAATAACATCTTCGGTAAGAGAAATTTTTGTACCTTCATTATAAATTTCTGCGCCGGTAAGGTCGGAATCTGCTGCAATTACCTGCCAGCTTCCGTAAGTGCTTATTCTTTGCTGCTCATCAGTTTTCTGAAGAGATGTTATTAAAGTTGTTGAAAGAACAAGAAAAAGAAAAGCAAGAGTGACAACGCTCCAAAGCAAAAGGGTATTGCGTTTTTGTCCTATAAGTCCTTGAAGGGCGATTTTTCGCATGAACAAACCTCTTTTCAAAAAAAATAACCGGATATATTTTAACATATTTTGTAGTATTATACAACTTTATTATAAAAGCATTTTTTATTGTTCGTTTTTTAAAATTATTAATATTTGTTTAAAGTTGAGCGGATAATATTGAAATAAATATCGAGCGGGAATATAATTGGGGCATAAAAGGAGGCGTTACAATGGAAAGAAGTAAAAACTGGGTCAATATAATTTGCAAAGTTATTTTAACGGCGGTAGTAGTTCCTGTTTCATTTTTTTCATCTATATTTATAGGACTTATAGTTTTTGATGAATTTATCGCATATGCTTTGATGGCGGTGCTGTTTACACTTTTTGTTCCGATGATATGGTTCAAAAATAGAAAAAAAGTGCTTAAATGCTGGAGCGTATTTTTTGCTGTTGTCGCTGTTGTTGCCGGAATAAAATACGGAATTGAAGTATATGACAGAAGTATTACAATAAACACTACGCCGAATATAGTTGTTAGTGAATATCTTCCTTTTGACGAGAATTCAAAAATTGTAACCCTTGATAATGAAGCAAGCCTTGAACTTACGGAAAATTTGCCAAGAATTGACGGCGCCGCGGCGGTTTTTCCGGTTTATTCCGCTTTTGTAAACGCGGTCTATCCGAAAACCACGGAACTTTGGGACGGAGTTTTTGAATATAACAACACCGTTGGCGGATATGAAATGCTCGGAGAAAAACAAACGGATATTTTCTTCGGAGCATATCCTTCGGAAGAGCAGATTGCCGACGCAAAAGCTGACGGTACGGAATTTATCTATACCCAGATCGGTCAGGAAGCTTTTGTTTTCTTTGTTCATAAAAATAATCCGATAGATAACCTTACCACCGAACAGATACAGGCAATTTATTCAGGAGAAATCAGAAACTGGAAGGAACTCGGCGGACCGGACGAAGAAATTGCCGCATATCAGCGCAACGAAGGAAGCGGAAGCCAAAGTATGCTTGTCCGTTTTATGGATGGCAAAGAACTTATGGAAGCTCCGACAGAAATGGTTAATGATCTTATGGTTGGAATTATTGAAGAAGTTTCGGATTACAGAAACAAAAAAGGTTCGATCGGTTTTTCTTTCCGCTATTATCTTGAAGGAATTATAAAAAATCCTGACATAAAAATGCTGAGCATAGACGGTGTTGCACCGACTGTTGAAAACATAAAAAACGGAACATATCCGCTTACAACCGGACTTTATGCGGTTACTTGGGAAGGCAACGAAAATGAAAATGTTGAAAAACTTATTGAATGGGTCCTTTCTGATGAAGGTCAATATATAATTGAAAAGACAGGATACGTTGGAATAAACTGAAAAAATGAGCGAAAAGCAATGCTTTTCGCTCATTTTATTTCTATAATAATTATTTTTTCAGGGAATAATCTGTGGAGGAATTTGAGCATTGATCCGAGATGATGTTCCTTTATCTTCGTGCTCAAGAAACCGATGTGTAAAATGAATCGGTGCTCAAAGGACCGCATAACTCTCAAGAACGGATTTCAGCTGTTCCTTTTTATCACTTTCAATTTCTGAAAGAGGAAGCCTGCACGGACCGAATTCTTTTCCGAGAAGATTTAATGCTTCCTTGACCGGAATGGGGTTTACATCTGAAAAAAGCGCATCAATAAGCGGAATAATGCCAATCTGTTTTCTTGCGGCTTCAATATATTTTCCTTCAAAATATAGGGAACACAGTTCACGCATTTCTTTTGTGACAATGTTTGCCGCAACGGAAATTACACCTTTTGCGCCGATGCTCAAAAATGGAACTGTTAGTTCATCGTTTCCGGAATATATGTCAATTTTATCTCCGCAAAGAGCAAGGGTGCGCTCTGCCTGGACAAGATTTCCGGAAGCTTCCTTGATTGCGCATATAAATGGATTTTCGGCAAGTTTTGCGTAAGTTTCAGGGCGGATATTAAGCCCCGTTCTTGAGGGAACATTATAAATTATCGTGGGAAGCTGGCACCATTTTGTAATGAAATTATAGTGTTCGATAATGCCGTTTTCGTTTGCTTTGTTATAATACGGCGTTACGGAAAGCACAGCGTCAACGCCGGCATTTCTGGCATTAAGAGCAAGTTTTGCGGCGTGGCGGGTATTGTTGCTTCCTGCACCCGCAATAAGCGGAACACGGTGATTTATAACGTCTTTTGCGCAGCAAATTATATTATACTGTTCTTCGTCGGAAAGAGTTGCTGATTCGCCGGTTGTACCGTTTACAATTATGGCATCAGCGCCATTCGCTATCAGCTCATCAATAAAGTCAGCATATTTTTTTAAATTCACACTGCCATCAGGACGCATCGGAGTAACCGCTGCAACTCCGCACCCGGTAAAAATTGTATTTTTCATAATAAAAAAACCTCCGCAGAAATGGATGATTCCAATTTATGCGGAGGAATATTTTATTATGTTACTTAATCAAAATAACCTTTTGCGGCGTAAAGTTCGGCCATAAGAACGTTTCCGCCGGCTGCGCCGCGAAGAGTGTTGTGAGAAAGGCTTACAAATTTATAATCGTACTGGCTGTCAGAACGCAGTCTGCCAATGGAAATACCCATTCCTTTTTCAAGATCGCGGTCAAGTTTTGCCTGCGGGCGGTCCGGTTCCTCAAAATAAGTGAGGAAATGTTCCGGTGCGGAAGGAAGACTTAAAAATTGCGGTTCGCCTTTGTATTCTGTCCAGCATTTTTTGATTTCTTCGATGGAAGGTTTGTTTTCAAAACTTACAAAAACTGCGGCAGTGTGACCGTCGGAAACCGGAACACGGAGGCATTGGGTTGTAATTGCGGGAGAAACAGCATCGATGATTTCACCGTTTTCGAGCTTTCCCCAAATTTTAAGAGGCTCTTTTTCGCTTTTTTCTTCTTCTCCGCCGATATAGGGAATCAGGTTATCAACCATTTCCGGCCAACGTTCAAAGTTTTTTCCGGCGCCGGAAATCGCCTGATAAGTGCAGGCGAGAACTTTTGTTATACCGAACTTCATAAGGGGATGAAGCGCAGGAACATAACTTTGGATAGAACAGTTGGACTTTACGGAAATAAATCCGCGCTTTGTTCCAAGACGCTGTTTTTGGGTTGCGACAACTTCCATGTGTTCGGGGTTGATTTCAGGAATTATCATAGGAACATCCGAAACACCGCGGTTGGCGCTGTTGTTGGACATAACGGGACATTCGAGCTTTGCATACTTTTCTTCAAGAGCCTTTGTTGCCGCTTTATCCATATTAACGGCACAGAAAACAAAGTCAACAATAGAAGCAATTCCTTCTACATCCTTTTCCGCGTCAAGGACGGTCATTCCTTTTACGGATTCCGGAATTTCATTTTTCATTGCCCATCGGCTGGAAACAGCTTCTTCATAAGATTTTCCTGCGCTTTTTCCGGAAGCTGCAAGAACTTCGATATGAAACCAGGGGTGATCTGAAAGCAGCGTAACAAGGCGCTGGCCTACCATTCCTGTGGCACCGATGATGCCTACTTTATAAATTTTCATGAACGGGGCCTCCTTTAATAAAAATGCTTGCAATAAATTCGGTGTTGCAATATAATATATAAGTTATATTAAATATGTTTTTGATTTTATCATTACATATTTTTTCTGTCAATATATTTGTTAATTTTTTATAAAATGGTGATTTAATGAAAACAAGTGATTTTTATTTTGATCTTCCGGAGGAGCTTATTGCGCAGCATCCTGCGGACCAGCGCGACCATTCCCGACTTATGCATCTTAACAGAGAGACCGGTGAAATTGAACATAAACATTTCTATGATGTGATCGATCTTCTCGAACCGGGCGATCTTCTTGTACTCAATAACTCAAGAGTTATTCCCGCAAGACTTATCGGCGAAAGGGAAGATACACATTCTCCGATTGAGTTCCTTCTTCTGCAACAGAAAGATCTTGACGTTTGGGAAATTCTTGTTCGTCCCGGAAAACATGCTAAAATCGGAAAAAGATTTGTTTTCGGCGGCGGACTTCTTAAAGCGGAAGTTATTGATATTGTAGAAGAGGGTAACCGCATCGTCAGGTTTGAACATGAAGGCAATATTTACAATGTTCTCGACGAAATAGGCCAGATGCCGCTTCCGCCTTATATAACGGAAAAACTTGCGGATAAAGAACGTTATCAGACTGTATATTCCGACCCGATCGGTTCTGCGGCCGCTCCGACTGCCGGACTTCATTTTACTGAGGAACTTCTTGATAAAATAAGAGCAAAAGGCGTTAATACCGCTTTTGTAACGCTTCATGTCGGACTTGGAACATTCCGTCCGGTTAAAGTTGAAGACTTTGAACACCATATAATGCATACAGAACATTATATGCTTCCTGAAGAAACTGCTGACCTTATTAATGCTACAAAAGCAGCGGGACATCGTGTAATTGCGGTCGGAACAACTTCCTGCCGTACGCTTGAATCTGTTGCGGCAAAATACGGCGAAATCAAAGCGGATGATGATGACACAAGCATTTTTATCTACCCCGGTTTTAAATTTAAAGTTCTTGACGGACTTATCACTAACTTCCATCTTCCGGAAAGTACTCTTATAATGCTTGTTTCGGCTTTTGCCGGATATGAAAACGTGATGAACGCATATCAGACGGCAGTTGATGAGAAATACAGATTCTTCAGTTTCGGAGATTCCATGGCGATTATTTAACAAAAAAGCGACCGCTTGCGGTCGCTTTTTTTAGCATCGATTATCAGTTTTCGAGCGTTTTCTAACAGCTTGTTTAAGATTTTATCCCCGAACGTCTTTTGCGACGTTTCTGAATTTGTCCTTCGGCATTTTGCAAAGAGGACAATGAAAATCTTCCGGAAGATCTTCGAATTTGGTACCGGGAGCGATTCCTCTTTCGGGAATGCCTTTTTCTTCGTCATAGGTGTATCCGCAAATCATGCAAGTATATTTCATAAGATTATCTCCTTAATAATTAATTTTATAAAATCATTTCTTTGATTTGTCTGTATTATACACTAATATATTCCGGTTTTCTGTAACTTAATCACATTGTTAAGAATTATTTTATTCTTTTTTTAGATTTTTATAGTTTTCCAGTTCTTCCGCGGTCATATGGTCTTCGAGCACGCCGAAAATTATTTTTCGATCCCTTGCGCTTGCTCTTCCAAATGCGCTGAGCATAAGGGATTCTTCGGTGCTCAAGGTTTTTATCGGGGCAGGGAATCCGCTTATTCCCATAAGATAATCAAGAGAGACATCAAGCGCTTCCGCAATTTCAGCCGCAATGTCGGACTGGGGTTTCCTGCTGTTATTTACGTATCGCGAAAGGGTAGCTTCGGTTGCTCCTATTTTCTGAGCAAGCCAGCTTTGGGTTATTCCGCGTTGTTTCATTATTTTTTTAACTTTTCTTCCGAAATCCTTGATTTCTGCCATTTATATTTTCCTAAAATATCAGTTATACAAAAAGTATTATAAGTTTATCACGAGAATTATACGTTTGTCAAGATTCATTATACAAACGGAAAGTATGTTGAAAAGTAATATTTTATAAATTTCACTTGAAAAGATTTGTTTATTAAGTTATACTATATAAGTTATATTATGCCTTATAAAAGAGGAGATTTAATGTTTACTGTATTAAAAACCGAAGGAAGAGCCCGCAGAGCGGAGTTCGAAACTGTTCACGGAACGGTTCAGACTCCGGCATTTATGAACGTTGCGACCTGCGGAGCAATTAAAGGCGGCGTTGCCGCAGAAGATCTTAAAGAGCTTCACTGTCAGGTTGCCCTTTGTAACACTTACCATCTCTCGCTCCGTCCCGGAGATCTGGTAGTTAAAGAACTGGGTGGCCTTCATAAATTTATGAACTGGGACAGACCTATTCTTACCGATAGCGGCGGTTTCCAGGTTTTCAGCCTTTCAAAACTTCGTAAAATCAAAGAGGAAGGTGTTTACTTCAGAAGCCACCTCGATGGCCACAGAATCTTTATGGGTCCGGAAGAATCCATGCAGATACAGTCCCATCTTGGAAGCACCATTGCAATGGCTTTTGACGAATGTGTCGAAAACCCCGCTCCTAAATCTTATGCTGCACAGTCTTGTGCCCGTACTGTAAGATGGCTTCATCGTTGCAAAGCTGAAATGGAAAGACTTAATTCTCTCCCGGATACCATCAACCCCCATCAAATGCTTTTCGGAATAAATCAGGGATGCACTTTTGAGGATCTTCGTGTTGAGCACATGAAAGAGATCGCAAAGCTTGATCTTGATGGATATGCAATAGGCGGTCTTGCTGTTGGCGAACCCACAAATGAAATGTATCGAATCATAGATGCAGTTGAACCTTATATGCCTAAAGAGAAACCCCGTTATCTTATGGGCGTAGGAACACCTGTAAACATTCTTGAGGCAGTTCACCGCGGTGTCGATCTTTTCGACTGCGTTATGCCAAGCCGTAACGCCCGCCACGGAACCCTTTTCACCTGGCAGGGAATAAGAAACCTTAATAATGAGAAATATATCTATGACCAGGGACCGGTTGATCCGGAATGCGGATGTCCTACCTGCCGTCTTCACAGCAGAGCTTATGTAAGACATCTTCTTCGTGCAAATGAACTTCTTGCACACAGACTTACCGTTCAGCACAATCTCTATTTCTATAACACTCTTATGGAAAAAATCCGCGAAGCACTTGATAACGGAACTTTTGAGGAGTTTTATCAGAAATACCGTGATATTCTTGGAAAAAGAATATAAATTCTTGTTTTGTTATAATCTATAATTATTTTATTTTGGAGGTAAAAAATGTTTAATCACCAGCTTCTTTTAATGTCCGGCGAAGCCGCAGCAGAAAGCGGTTCCGTTATGGATACAATTATCAGCTTTGCTCCCATCGTAGTCGTTCTTGTTGTTTTCTATTTCCTTCTTATCCGTCCCCAGCAGAAAAAAGATAAAGAAGACAGAGCAATGAGAGAAAATCTTGAAATCGGCGATGAGATTGTTACCATCGGCGGAATTGTCGGTCTTGTTGTTTCCATAAAAGAAGATACTGTTGTTATCGAAACCGGAAGCGACAGAAGCAAAATCCGTATTCTTAAAAGCGCTGTTTCCCAGAACATTTCTGCAAAAGAAAAAGCTTCTGAAAAATAATCAATAACTGAATAAAAACGCTTCTTTTGGAATATTCTTTGTAAAAGGATATTTGAAGGGAGCGTTTTTTTATATGCCTCAGAAAGCATTGAAAAAATATATTGTCAGTACAGCAATAGGAACGGGAATTGGAATTTTTTCGTCGGCAGCACTTATATTCCTTATGGCGGCAGCGCTTACTGTCGGAGATATTCCCGCGATGCTGATTTCTCCTGCAACGGTTTTTGTTCTTGCTTTCGGTGGCTTTTTCAGCGGTTTTTCTTCAGCGAAAATATCCGGGGAAAAGGGACTTCTCTGCGGATTTATTTCTGGAACATTATTTTTTATTATTGTCTGGGTTTCGGGAGCGCTTTTCGAAAATTTGGGTTTTGGAACAGCAGCTTTGATAAAAGCATTGATGATTATGGTTTCCGGGTCCTTTGGAGGGATATTGGGAGTTAATTTTATTAAAAGAAAATAGTTGCAACGGAGAAAAGTATGTGCTATACTTAACTTGTTGATATATCAATTTTCAGGAGGATAACATAATGGAACACATTAAAACTGTAAACAATGCTAATCTTAAAGAATCCTGCGCAAAAGGCGGCTGCGGCGAATGCCAGGCTTCCTGCCAGTCTGCATGCAAAACTTCCTGCACTGTTGCAAACCAGGAATGCGAAAACGAATCCCGCAAAGGCAACAAATAATTTTTGATTATTAAAAATTGCAGGCGTGCCAATGCCCGGT
This sequence comes from Oscillospiraceae bacterium, assembly GCA_045636625.1. GTDB lineage: Bacteria > Bacillota > Clostridia > Oscillospirales > Ruminococcaceae > UMGS1668. The sequence continues at coordinate 14,571 of JAZTXW010000024.1, read as the reverse complement.
GCGCCTGCCGTTTTTTTGGAGATTTTTAAATGGTACATACTTTTTATCTTAACGGTTATTATATTGCCCTTGATGTAAACTCCGGAGCGGTTCATGTTCTTGATAAACTTTGTTTTGATCTTCTTAACAAATTTGAAGATAAGCTTCCGGAAGAGTTCCCTGAAGAAATTCTTGGCGAACTTTCTGAAGAATATCAGAGAGATGAACTTCTTGAAGTTTATTCCGAACTCCTTGAACTTCAGAAAGCCGGACAGCTTTTCAGCGAAGATGATTACGAACGTTTTACTGATATGATGAAAGGCGCACCGATTAAATCCATGTGTCTTCATATTTCCCATGACTGCAACCTTCGCTGCAAATACTGCTTTGCTTCAACCGGTGACTTCGGCAAGGGAAGAAAACTTATGCCTGTTGAAACCGGAAAAAAAGCAATCGATTTTCTTCTTACACATTCCGGAAACCGCCGCAACCTTGAACTGGATTTCTTTGGCGGCGAACCGCTTATGAACTGGGATGCAGTAAAGGAAATTGTAGATTATGCAAGAAGCAAGGAAGAAGAATACAATAAAAATTTCCGTTTTACCGTTACCACAAACGGCGTTCTTCTTGATGATGACAGCATCGATTACATCAATAAGGAAATGAAAAACGTTGTTCTTTCTCTTGACGGCAGAAAATGCGTAAATGATAATATGCGTCTTACAATCAACGGAAAAGGAAGCTACGATATTTTTGTTCCGAAATTCCAGAAACTTGTTGAAAAGCGCCTTCAGGGTGAAAACAAGGAATATTATGCCCGCGGAACGTTTACCAAAAACAACCTTGATTTTGCCCAGGACGTTTATCATATTGCGGATGACCTCGGTTTTGATCAGCTTAGTGTTGAGCCGGTAATTGCTGACCCCAGCGAACCTTACGCAATCACAGAGGAGGATCTTCCTGTTATTTTTGCTGAATATGAAAAACTCGCTGTTGAAATGATCCGCAGAAAAAAAGAGGGAAGATGCTTCAACTTCTTCCATTTCATGATAGACCTTGATCAGGGTCCCTGCGCTATAAAACGTCTTCGCGGATGCGGATGCGGAAACGAATATGTTTCCGTAACTCCGGATGGCGATATTTATCCCTGCCATCAGTTTGTCGGAAACGATGAATGGAAAATGGGTAATCTTGACGACGAAACTCTTGATATTGAAATGAAAGACAAATTTGCGTGCTCAAACATCTATACTAAAGAAGGCTGCAAAGATTGCTGGTGCAAATTCTATTGCTCCGGCGGATGCAACGCAAACAACTACAGCTTCAATAAAGATATAAACAAACCTGTAAAACTTTCCTGTGAAATGGAAAGAAAGCGTGTTGAATGCGCAATCATGATAAAGGTTGCAATGGCAGATAAATAATTCAAAAAAATTAAAAGCTCCGGAATATCCGGAGCTTTTTTATTATATAATTGATTAAAAAGGGAAGAGGGAAGAGAGATTGGACAAGAAAATTATTTTGAGCACCATATATAAAAACAGGTTTCTTTTGATATTATGTTCAGTGCTTATTGCAGGAACATTTTTTGGAACATATGCGGCGGAAAAGATTCCGCATGAAACGGGAGAAAACCTGTTTTTACTTTTTGCGGAAGAACCGGAAGGATTTATCAGAATTTTTATTAACAGATTTTGTTTTCCGTTTGCAATTCTTCTTGGAATATATCTTTCCGGAAACAGCGTTTTGGGTATATTTTCTTCGCCTGTCTGTGTTTTTTTGAACGGTATGCTTTTTGGTTTTGAAAAAGCTGTAAATTATGAATTTTCAGGAGCCGAAAATATACTTAAATCAGTTTTTTTCTATTTTACGGCAACTTTATATTTTTTATTTTTTCAAATAATTCTGGCAGAAAGTTCAATAGAAGCCTCGATTGGAATAACCGACATAATAAAAGGAAAAGTTAAAGAAAAAGCGCAGTATAATGCGAAAAAACATACTGTAAAGTTTATTACATTTACATTTATTTTTGTGATTATTGCAACGATTTCGGCGTATATTTTTATTCTTCTGAAATCATTTTTTTAGATTTATTTAATGTTTGTCTTACATTTTTTAAAGGAGATTTATTGGATGCGTCCTCAATTTGCTTATTGCTTACGTGAGTGTAAATTTCAGTTGTTGAAAGGCTTTCGTGGCCAAGAAGTTCTTTGAGCACACGAATATCAACTCCGGCGTCCTGATAAAGCAAGGTTGCGGCGGTGTGACGAAGTTTATGAGGAGAAATGCCCATTCCGTCAAGTCCGGCTTCCTTCAAACAATGTTCCACAATTTGTTCCACGCCGCGTGTGCTGATCCTTTTGCCAAATCTGTTCAAAAAAAGAGCATTTTTATCAACTCTTTTTATTTTTTCTCCGGAATTGAGCACGCGAACATAGTTTTCGATAGCGTTTAAGCAGGAATTGTTAAGATAAACAATTCGTTCTTTGTTGCCTTTACCAAGCAGCTTAAGCTGATTATCACGAATATCCTGGAGATTTATTCCGCATAATTCAGAAACACGCATTCCACAGTTCAAAAATAATGTGATCATGCAAAAATCCCGTTCTGTAAAATTTGTTTCAACGTGAGTAAGCAGTTCAAGCGCCTGTTCAAGAGTAAGGTATTTCGGAAGAGATTTTTTGAGTTTTGGAGTTTCGAGATTCAGCATAGGATTTTCGGAAAGTTTTCCGCTCGATACGGTAAGATACTTATAGAAAGATCTTATTGCAGAAACTTTGCGTGAACGGGCTTTTGCTTCGTTATCATGATTACGCTGAAATTCGGAAAGAAATCGCATAGCATCGGTTCTGGTTGCGTTTTTAATTAAATCAAAACTTGCATTGTGAATTTTAATTTCCTTATAATCAACATCGTCTGATACAAGACCGTTGTCAATTAAAAGGAATCTTATGAATGATCTTAAATCAATATAATAACCGTCAACAGTTCTTGGAGAACGGCCTTTGATAGTTTCCATATAGAAAAGAAAATCCTGAAGAAATTCCGGACAATCATTGAGGTTATCTTTATTCATAGGTATTTCCCCCTTTTATTACTCCCCTCAACTTCGCTAAATTTCTATTTAGCGAAGTTGGCTCTATGGAAATTATACTACATAAACATCCCTCCCGTCAAGGTTTTATAATAAAAAAGCCTGATAAAATCAGGCTTTTTTTATTCTTCACAAAGCGGCAGAATTCCGCCGATATCACGAAGATTTCTTCCTCCAAGATTTTCCGCATAAATATTTCTGTTTCGAAGGAAATCTTTTATATTTTCGTAATCTTTTATGGATTTAAGATTTCCTGCGGTACCGAGAATTTTTTCTTCAACCATTCCCCCGCATCCTCCGATAAATCCGGTATCATATCCTTTAAGATAAATTCCGCCTTCCCTGATTTTAAGAACTTCAATTTCTTTTTGCTGTAAAATCCTGGCAATTCCGGGATCTGCGGTTATAACAGCATCTTCACATACTGCAAGCACGGAACATTTTGCATATCCTTGTTTGACGCCTATGATGTTGTAGTTATTCTTTTCGGCAAATTCCAAAAGATTTCTATCGATTATATCCGGATTTGCGATTATGTTATTGCCTATTATTTCCGCGTTTATAAGACAATCTTGCGGATAGCTGAAATCAATTTCGTTTTCAGTATTCTGAACGTCAAAACCGAGCATATTTAACATATCGGTGCTGTTTTTTGAGCATCCGGATGTGAGCACGGAGTTTCCGCCAAGATGCAATATCTGCAAGTCGGCATGTGAAGCTATTCCCTCCGGGAGATTTTTATTCGGATCGACCGGAATAACTGCGATTTTTGCTGATTGTAATGCGGAAATAACATCATCTGCTTCGGAAGAAACAGCTGCGGCAGTTATATTTTTTGAAGGAAAATTAGGATTTTTAACGAAGTTCATAGTTTATTTAATCCTCTTTTTTATGAATTGCGGAAAAAGCTTCGCCAACGCTTGCAACGCCGGTGAGCTTGATTTTATAGTCATCTTTATGGAGCTTTTTAAGGCATTGTGCAGGAAGAATCACTTCAGTAAATCCAAGCTTTTCGGCTTCTTTTATACGGTTTTCAGCATGGGAAACGCTTCGGAGCTCTCCTCCAAGACCGATTTCGCCGAAAGCAACGATGCTGCTGTCAACAACCGTATCGGTAAGGCTTGAAATAAGCGCGATTGCAACAGAAAGATCGGCCGCAGGCTCGTCCAGTTTAAGTCCGCCGATAACGTTTATATATGTATCCATGCTTCCGAAATAATAACCTGCTCTTTTTTCAAGTACCGCAATAAGCAACGCGGTGCGGTTTAAATCAAAACCGGTTGAAGTCCTTCTCGGAACGCCGAATCCGGTTTTTGAAACAAGCGCCTGAACTTCGGCAAAAATCGGTCTGGTTCCCTCTATAATGCAGCTTACGCAGGTTCCGGAAACGTTTGTAGGACGTTCGGAAAGCAGAGCGGCAGAGGGATTTTCGACTTCGCGAAGCCCGTTTTCGTTCATTTCAAAAATTCCTATTTCGTTGGTTGAACCGAAGCGGTTTTTGATTGAACGAAGAATACGGTAGCTCATAGTGCGCTCGCCTTCAAAATGAAGAACAGTGTCAACGATATGCTCCATAACCTTAGGACCCGCGATTGCGCCGTCTTTATTTACGTGGCCGACTATTATAACGGGAATATCCGCTTTTTTGGCCACTTTTGTAAGAATCGAAGTACATTCCTTTACCTGGGTGACGCTTCCGCTTGAAGAAGCTATTCCGGAAAAACTCATGGTCTGGATGGAATCCACCATTACCATATCCGGTTTTTCGGAACTTATGGCGTTGACCACCTGACCGATGTCGGTATAAGGCGCGATGAGCAGATTTTTGCTGTCAACGCCGATCCTTTTTGCGCGCAGTTTCAGCTGGGATTTGCTTTCCTCGCCGGAGATATAAAGAATTTTCATCTTTTCGGAAAGTTTTCCGCAGATCTGGAGAAGCATTGTGGATTTTCCGATTCCGGGATCGCCGCCGAGAAGAATCACCGAACCTTTTACGATTCCTCCGCCGAGAACTCTGTCGAGTTCATCGATTCCGGTTACGTAACGGAATTCTTCACCAACGTCAACATCGGAAATGCTTGAGATAGTTTCAGCTTCCGGTTCACCTATTACAAGACCTGCGGTTTTCTGTTTTGAAATACCTTCTTCTGCGCGGACATCTTCAATAAAAGTATTCCATTCGCCGCATTCCGGGCATTTTCCCATCCATTTCGGAGTTTCATATCCGCATTCAGAGCATACAAAAATCTTCTTGAGTTTTTCCATTATTTTAAACTTCCCTTTCGGTAAGATGTTTTACTGTTGATACTGTAATGGCAAAAGCCATTTTATTCTGGTAATCGTTGTCGTTAAGCAAAGCAGCTTCAGAACTGTTTGAAATAAATCCGCATTCCACAAGAATTGCCGGTTTTTCGGTATGATGAAGGATATAAATATCTTTTGTTGCCTGTTTTACAGAGCGGTTGTTTTCCGGCTGAAGCAATGAGGAAATTCCAGATTGAACGGATTCCGCTATAAACTTGCTTTCAGGATTGTTTGCGCCGTAAAAAACCTGTGCGCCTTTTGCTTCTCCGCCAAAAATGTTCTGATGAATTGAAATTGAGCAAAGACATGCTGATTTTTCCATTTGCTCAAGGCGGTTTTTTATATCGGAAACTTTCTTTTCCCGCTGAGTTTTAAGACCTTCGTCACAAGTCATCCGGTCTGTTTCTCTTGTGAATTCAATATTATAACCGAAAAATCTGAAAAATGCAGCGGTTTTTAGTGTTATTGCAAGATTCAGATCTTTTTCGATAATGCCGCCAACTCCGATTGCACCGCCGTCTTCTCCGCCGTGTCCGGCGTCAAGAAGAATTATATTATTGTTTTTGACAATATTTTTTGAAGATACAGCAATAATTTCGCTGTCCGGAACAGATAAAAAAGGCGCCGCAACAATAAAGAAAGCGGAAATGGTTACTAAAACAGCTTTTATTACGATATATTTCAAAATAAGGCACTCCCCTTTCGCTTTTTAATAATACGCGAAAAAGTTTTGCTCTATACCGGATATTTTATCATAAAAACATTTGTTTGTATATCCAAAAATAATCAATTAAATTTGTATATTAATTAATAAAATATTTTCAATTACATCATTGACTTTCACGTACTAAAGTGTTAAAATAAGAAAGCTGAGATGTTTCAGCACATTAAAGTGTAAAGGGGTGTTTCTTCTATGAACAACCGTCTTAAAGATGAAAGCCTTGATGAACTTTTTGATGCAATTCTTACTCTTGAAAATAAAGAAGAATGCTACAGCTTTTTCCGCGATCTTTGCACTGTTCCGGAACTTAAAACTCTTTCCCAGCGTTTCCATGTTGCAAAAATGCTTGTGGATAAAAGAGTTTACAGTGATATTGTTGAAGAAACAGGCGCTTCCACAGCAACCATAAGCCGTGTTAACCGTTCTCTTTCCGAAGATTACGATTCCTGCGGCGGATATATCCTTGTTTTCAACCGTCTTGAGGGTAAAAAATGAGCGATTACGGCGATTTTGCAAGATTTTATGATAAGTTTACTTCAAATGTCGATTATCCCGCAAGGGCAAGATATTTCGACACAGTAATACAGAAATATAATCCTGACGCACAGATTCTGCTTGATCTTGCCTGCGGAACCGGTTCTCTCAGTTTTGAACTTGAACCTTTCGGATATGATATTGTTGCTGTCGATAATTCGTATGAAATGCTTTCTGTCGCAATGGATAAAAAAGCGGAACTTGAAAGTGAAGTTCTCTTCCTTTGCCAGGAAATGAGCGAACTTGATCTTTTCGGAACTATCGATGCGACTGTCTGTGCCCTGGATAGTATTAACCATATCATAGACGAGGACGAAGTTAAAGACATCTTCAAAAAGGTTTCTCTCTTCTCAAATCGCGGAGCGGTTTTTGCTTTTGATGTAAACACTGTTTATAAACATCAGAATGTTCTTGCAAACAACTGTTTTGTTTATGAAAACAACAATACTTTCTGCGCATGGCAGAACAGCCTTGATAAAGACGGCGTTACCGTTGATATTTCGCTTGATTTTTTTGATAAAACCGAAAATGATGGCCTTTACTGCCGTTACAGCAGCGATTTCTCTGAAAGGGCCTATGAGATCGAAGATTTGAAAAAATGGCTTGGTGATGCGGGTTTTGAGGTGAAATCCGTCTTTGATGAAGATAGTTTTCTTCCTCTTCACCACGATAGCCAAAGGGCTGTTATTGTTGCAGTAAAAAAATAATAAAATTTTTTAAAAAATTTTAAAAAAAGGTATTGACTTTTTATTATCCATGGGTTATAATAAACAAGTCGTTCGGGGGCATAGCTCAGCTGGTTAGAGCACCTGCCTTACAAGCAGGGGGTCATAGGTTCGAGTCCTATTGTCCCCACCAAACAAAACCGCAGCTTATGGCTGCGGTTCTTTTTTTATCAAAAATCAATACTTTCCGGCCGTTTTTTCTGTTATTCAGCAAAAACGGCTCTTTTTATTATATTGATTTTATAGTATAATATTTTTGGGTGATTTTATGAAACATATTGTAAATACTGTAAGCGAAAATCTTTGGCTTGAACAATATAAAGATAAAGCCGATATGAACAAATTTATTTCGGATTGCCTTTGCGACGGATGTGAAGTTATCCGCGGCGGCGAAGACACAACCGGAATTTATGATAAGGATAACGTCATCGGCGTTCATCTTTTCTTCTATCCTGCCTGGCTTGATTTCTGGAATAACGATATTGAAAAGCTGAAACTCCATTTCGGAACGCAGGAAGTTTGGGAAGGTTATTATCAGGCAAAAAACAGAGAGGAATTTCTGCTTCCCTATCGCGCAGATATGGAATATGCCGAAGCAATGGGTGCGGAATACGTTGTTTTCCATGTAAACGACGTTTCCAACGAGGAAGTAATCAGCTATAAATGGGAACATTCCGACGAAGAGGTTATCCGGGCTGTTGCGGAGATCGTAAACGAGCTTACAAGGGGTAAAAACTATCATTTCAAGCTGCTGTTCGAAAATCTCTTCACTCCCGGAATGATGCTTTTAAAGCCCGCAGAAACCGCTCTTATGCTTGAACTTACAGATTATGAGAACAAAGGCATTCTTATGGATACGGGCCATTTAATGTGCGCTCCGCAGAATATTTACAGCGAGGACCAGGGCATTGATTTCGTTCTTCAGACGGTAAAAAATCACGGTGAGCTTGCAAAGGAATTCAAAGCACTGCATCTTCATAAATCCACAACCGGAGAATATATTCAGAAGCACAAATCCCTTGATATTACCCCAAAAGAAGATTTTTATGAACGTTGGGGTCAGGGATATGACATTATTCTAAATATTGATATGCACCAGCCTTTTGAAAACCCGAGAGTTCAGGAAATTCTTGAACTTGTTGAACCGGAATATGTCACCCACGAGATTTCTGCAAAAACACGTGAAGAAAAACTTGAAAAAGTACTTATCCAGATGAAAGCGCTTGGAAGAATATAAAGAAAAAGACCCGCAATGCGGGTCTTTTTTTATGTTATTAAATCGCTATTTTTTCATATCCAGCCGGTTTTAAATCATCATCAAAAGTGATTTTATAGCCCTCAGAAGGCTTTGGCTGCCATGCGTAAAAATGCTCGGCAGTTTCATCACCCGGAAACCATGTGAGCATTAAACCGGCAATAACGCCGCCGTGGCAGACGATAATGCAGTCCTTGCCGATATAATCTTTCATCGCTTCGAGCGAGCGGTTAAGCATAATTTCACCGCTTTCACCATTGGGGCAGATATTTCTCCAGTTGTCGCCTGTGATCCACTGCTGATAGTCTTCCCTGTCCTTCAGTTCCTCGTAGCTTTTCATTTCAAAATCGCCGAAGCTGAATTCCCTCATTCTCGGATCGATTTCATGAGGAACTTCCCTTCCGTACATTTCAAAAAGGGTCTGCTCGGTTCGGATCAAATCGGTTGTGATTATTTTAAACCCGCTTGTTTCCGGATAAATTCCGGCGTTTCTGCGTTCTCTGATCGTTTCGATACCTTCTTCAATAAGCGGGAGATCGGTGCTTCCGTAATAAAGACGGCGTTTGTTGCCTTCGGTGATTCCGTGACGAAAAAGATAGATGGTGCTCATGTTATTTTAACCTCTGTGAAAGTCCGCAAAAAATTCTTGTAACGTGCTCGGCTTCTTTGGAAAGTTTTATAAGAAGTCTTCCGTTTGCTTCACGCCAAGCTCTTTCGGTTTTATTTATCGGCACAACGCCGCAGGAAATATCGTCGGAAATGATGATTTTATCATCAATGTTTTCTGCGTGCTCAAAAAAGTAATCTGCAGGCTCAAACCCATGCTCAACACACCAGAAGCTGAAACGCTCAATATGCACGATACATTTTTTATCGAATTCCGGCGCAGAATCTTTGCTACAAACAAAGATTTCTTCGTCGGAAATATTAAAATTTTCTTTCGCGAAAGCGGTTTTTCCCTGAAAAGCGCCGCCGATAATAAGTTCCATAAAAATCTCCTTAAAAAACAACAGTTAAAACTATAACTCCGCAAAGTTCAGCAATGGTATGTCCAAAACCTGTTACGTCGCCGGAAAAACCGTCAAGGTTTTTAAAAGCGTAAGCGGTTGCAATTACATATCCGGCTGCCGTTGCAAAACACGAAGCAAGACCTTCTGCGCCGCAAACCAGGTAGGAAAGCACAACGGAAAGCGCAAGAATAACTGAAAGTGCGGTAATATTTCCTTTGCTGATTCCCTGCTGAAAATTTCCGGCATATTCACTGTGTCCCATGGGACGGAGAGTTGAAACTCCGATGGCACTGCAGGCACGTGAAACGGTGCAGATAAATATAAGTGTGAATATGTTTTCGTTTCCTTCCGCGGAAGCAAAAGCTGCAAAACTGAACATCATAAGTACGGAAAGAGCAACTACCGCAAAGGAACCGACATGGGAATCTTTAAGAATCTCTCTTTTCTTTTCAAGAGGTCTTCTTGAAAAAATTGCGTCGCAACAGTCCATATATCCGTCAAGGTGGATTCCGCCGGTCAGAAGATACGGCAAAAGTGCAAGAAGCGCAGCCGCAAACATTTGCGGACAGTTTATCTTATCAAGCAAAAATGCCGAAAGTGCCCAGATTGAGCCAATTACGGTTCCGACAAAAGGAAAAACCACAAGCATCAAAGAACGAACAGAATCTTCCCAGACATGGGAAAAAGGTGTTGGAATTGCGCAGAACATGCTGAAACTCATGCAAAACGCTTTAAGAAGTTTTTTCAAACAAGTTCAGCTCCTTTGTAAAAAATAATCTGGTTACAGGAAAATTCCGCAACAACATCGCATTTCTCCGCAACCGCACGGTCAACTTTCGCAAGACCTTCCCGATAGGAATCGGTCCATTCATCATAAAAGGCAGCATCACAGAAAATGTTATCGGAAACAAAAACAACATTTTCAACGGAATCTGCAAAATAAAGAAGTTCTTTTGCAACTTTTTCAGCGGCAGGTTTATTGATTTCTCCGCTCATTCCGCCGAACATTTCATTCGATAATAGAGCCGTCACACTGTCGACAAGGTAAGTACCTTTACAATCGAATTCTTCGCTATGTAATGCGATATCTCTGCCCCATTCGGCAGTTTTAAAGCCCCAACCGGCTCTTTCTTTTCTGTGACGCAGAACTCTGGCATCATCTTCGTCATCCCTCGGTTCCATCGTTGCAAGGTACCAGAGATGCTCTTCAGAAGAGAGCTTTTTTGCAATTTCCTGGGCAAACATGGATTTTCCGTTTTTGGCTCCGCCTGATATAAAAATCTTCATCTTTTCACCGTAAAATGATCGCCTTCGCGAATTTCGTCAAGATAGCTGTCGTCAATGCTTGCTTCATCAAAAGTGGCCATTTCGTTCATAATGGCATAAGCAGCATCAAGAACACGGAACATAATCGGGCATCCGCTTCCCTCTCCAAGACGCATTTTCATAAGAAGAGGAGCTTCGAGACCGAGTTCATTCATAGCAAGAACATAACCGGGTTCAAAAGAAGCATGGGACGCTATGAGATAATCTTTTACATTGGGGCAAAGTTTTGCGGCGCAAAGAGCGGCAACAATGGAAATAAAACCGTCGATTACAACAGGAATTCTATGTTCCGCTGCACCAAGAAAAACTCCGCACATTGCGGCAATATCAAGGCCGCCGACTTTAGAAATAACGTCTATAGGGTCGTTGATATCGGGTTTGTGTTTTAAGATTGCTCCGTCAATAACCTCAATTTTATGGATGTATGCTTCATCAAGAAGACCGCCGCCCTTTCCCGCAGTGATTTTAGCGGGGGTTTGGGTGAATGCGGAAAGGATCGCAGCGGAAGTTGTGGTATTGCCGATTCCCATTTCACCGACACCGATAGCCTCAACACCATCTTCCGCGCATTTGTCTGCCATTTCAAGACCGACGCATATTGCTTTTTCAGCCTCTTCTCTGGTCATGGCGGGTTCGATATAAAGGTTTTTGGTGCCGTAGGCAATCTTTCTGTTTATTACTGCCGGGCAGTTATAATCGGTCATAACGCCTACATCCACAACAACGATTTCATCACCAAAATGTTTTGCTAGAGAAGATGCACCCGTCATTCCCCTTGTAAGATTTATCGTCTGGGAAAGAGTTACGGATTGCGGAGTGCAGGAAACGCCTTCGTCGCAAACTCCGTTATCGGCGCAAAGAACGATTATGCGGCATTTATCTGCTTTATTATGTATTTTTCCGGTCATTCCGGCAACACGGATGGATAATTCTTCAAGAACACCGAGACTTCCCGGAGGTTTTGCAAGCTGTGCCTGGCGTTCCTTTGCTAAAGTCATAACTTCTTTGTCTGCGGGTTTTACGGAAGCTATTGATTTGGCAATTCTTTTGTTCAAGAAATCACTTCCCTACTAATATATAAAATTATTATATCATATTTTTATATATTTTTCCATAGCAACGTTATAAAAGCAAATTCGGAACAAATATTTAAGCGTGCTCAAATGAGCACGCTTAAATATTTGTCAACAGCCGTATCATATTCAACTTCATGTTCCTTTGCGTCATTAAGAACAAGTTGATCGGCTTTTTTTAAAAGTTCTATATATTCAAAGAATTTTTCATCCATTGGAATTTTAATGCTTTCATATGCTTTTCCGAAAACAAAAGGATTGTTCATATTATAGGAAAAACTCAGATCCCCGTTAGGGCGAACACAAACTGAATTCCAGCATAAAGAATAAAGAGGGTTTTCCCTGTATTCATTTATCATTTCGGATATTTGTTCATAGCTGTAAATATTATCATCACCGACACAGTTTGGATATTTTTCACAAAGATTATTGAGGTTTTTATGGAAATCCTTAAATCGTTCAAAAGGAACAATAAGTTCTTTGTTTTCTTCTTTTTCTTCATCGGATTTACAGCCAAAACTTGCAATAGGAGTGATTTTTACGGAGCAATTTTGGAAGTCTGTGAAAAGTTTAAGAATATCCTCGGTATCATCCAAATAATCGTTTGCAAGAGTTGCCTGAACAAAAGTCGGAATACCTTTTTCATCGAAAAATTTTACAGCGTTAAGTGCCGATTCAAAGCTGTCTTTTCCGGAAATTGATTTGTGTTTTTTGGAATCCGCCCCAAGAATGCTTGTAAAATATAACTCGAGGCCGCGATACGATGCAAGTTTTTCAAGACGTTCTTTATTCATTCCAAGGCTGTTTGAAGCGAATGTAAAACGAAGATTAAGAATTTCAAGACAGTCAAGAAGTTCAAAAACGTCGCTTCGCATAAGAGGTTCGCCGCCGGTGAAAATTACATATCTTCCACCCTGTGCTTTGAATTCGGAAAAAATATGTTTTATTTGCTCCGTTGACATTTCGGCACATTTTTTATGTGTTCCGCCGTCAAGATAGCAGTGTCTGCAATGCTGGTTGCATGCATGCGTAACTTCTATGTAAAGACTGTTGAGTTTATAATATTCCATTTTTCTCCTTTACGGAAATGGCTCCGTATTTTACGGAGCCATTTGAAAAATTATTCAATGATAAGTTTTTTGAAGATTTTTTTGCCTTTTTTAAGGATTACTTCACCTTCGTCGAATGCGCTTCTTTCAATAGTTGCGAAAACGTCGGAGATTTTTTCGTCGTTAACGGTAATGCCGCCCTGTTCGATAAGACGTTTTCCTTCGCCTTTGGATTTTGCGATTTCGGCTTTGATAAGAGCATCGGTTACTGCAAGCTTGCCGTCAACAAATTCTGCTTCAGAGAAAGAAACAGTAGGCATATTTTCGCTGGAACCTTTTCCTGCAAAAATTGCTCTTGCGGCTTCAAGTGCTTTGTCTGCTTCTGCTTCACCGTGAACGATTTTGGTTACTTCATAAGCAAGACGCTCTTTGCAGGCGTTGATGTTTGCACCTTCAAAAGTTTTTTCCATTTCTTCAATTTCTTCAACGGGAATAAAGGTGAGGAATTTGAGGCATTTGATAACGTCATCGTCGGCAACGTTTCTTGAATACTGGAAGAAATCGTAAGGAGTGGTTTTAACAGGGTTAAGCCAGACAGCGCCGCCTTCGGTTTTGCCCATTTTTTTGCCTTCTTTGGTGGTAAGAAGCTGGAAGGTCATGCCCTGAACTTCTTTCTGCTCAAGACGGCGAACAAGTTCAATACCGCCGATGATGTTGGACCACTGGTCGTCGCCGCCGAGTTCCATGGTGCAGTTATAATCACGGAAGAGTTTGAGGAAGTCATAGCTCTGCATGATCATATAGTTGAATTCAAGGAAAGTGAGACCACGTTCAAAACGGCTTTTTACGCATTCCGCGGTAAGCATTTTGTTAACAGAGAAATGTGCGCCGACATCGCGAAGAAGTTCGATATAGCCGAGTTTGAGGAGCCAGTCGCCGTTTCTTGCAACAATGCATTTGGAAACGTCAACAATCTGGTTCATCTGCTCAAGGAAGCGGTCTGCGTTGTAGTTGATCTCATCAACGGTGAGCATTTTTCTCATATCGGTTTTACCGGTTGGGTCGCCGACCATGGTGGTGCCGGTTCCGAGAAGAAGGATCGGGGTGTGTCCTGCTTTGATCATTCTGTTGATGACCATGAGCTGAAGGAAGTGACCTACATGAAGGCTGTCTGCGGTTGCGTCAAAGCCGATGTAGAATACAACTTTTTCGTTTTCGAGTTTTCTTTTGATTTCTTCGGGGTGAGTCATCTGGGCAATCAAGCCGCGGCGCTCAAGATCTTCATAAATAGTCATTCTGGGGTTCCTCCGTTTTTATATATACTTAATTTTTTGCAAAAATAAAACCCTCCGTCGGCAAAAACCGACAGAGGGCGAATTAGCGCGGTCCCACCTCTGGTTCGTCAGCAAAAGCTGACCTCTTATGCGCTGTAACCGGCGCACCGGATAAAACCTACTCTTATTTCGGAATTATAGCTCTGGAATGTATTCACCTCTGCTCT